>JBFGUQ010000059.1:0-9486 GCA_041565515.1 Rhodocyclaceae bacterium
AGCTGCCGGCAGCGGCGAGCTGCCGCCCGTCGAGCACCGCATGCCAGAACGCGGCGTTGGACACCAGCGCGAAGTAGAGGCTGACCACGAGCAGCAGCGACTCCTGCGCCATCTGCGGGCGCCAGGCGCGGAAGCGGCTCACGGAGCTCGCGAGGGCGCGCGCGCCCGGCACGGCAGCATGGCCGGCGGAGGCGTCGAGCGCGGCGGAGAGGCGGGTGCAGGCGTGATCCTTCATGGTCCGAGATCGTCGAGCGTCGAGAAGCGCCCAATCTAGACGGACCGCCGTGAGGGATCAGTGAGGGAAGCGTGAGGAAAGTGTGATGAAGGCCGGCTGTCAGGCCTCGCCCGGGCGGTGGCCGAAGTCGACCTCGAGGCAGGCGCCGCCGCCGTCGCGGTTGGCGGCGTCCAGGCGCCAGCCGCAGGCCTGGCAGATATGGCGCACGAGCGCGAGGCCGAGGCCGTGCCCGGCCTTGGCGCCGCTGCGGTAGAAGCGGTCGAACACGCGACGGGGGTCGCCGTCGCCGAAGCCCGGGCCGCGATCGCAGACCAGCAGGCGCGCGCCCTCGACGCGGCAGCTCACCGCCCTGCCCTCGCCGTGGCGCAGGGCGTTGTCGAGCAGGTTGCGCAGGACGAGGGCGAGCAAGGCCGGGTCGGCATGCACCAGCGCGCCCGAGGGGATGTCGGCGTCGAGCGCCGGCGCGTCGCTGCGCTGCGCGGTCAGCCCGGCCCAGGCCTCGCGCACCGCCTCGTCGAGCCGGATCGCCTCGACCAGCTGGGGACGCGCCTCGCGAGCGAGCAGCAGCAAGCCCTCGGCGAGGCCGGTGATGCGGTCGGCGGCGGCGACGATGCGCCGCGCCCGGCGCCCGACCGTCTCCGGGAGCTCGTCCCGCGCCGCCAGCATCTCGGCGTCGCTGCGGATGCCGGCCAGCGGCGTGCGCAGCTCGTGCGACAGGTTGGCGCTGAAGTCGCGCTCGCGCGCCAGCAACTCGGCCTGGCGCGTCTCGGCGACATCCAGGGCGCGGGCGACGGCGAGCAATTCGCGCTCCATCCCCGCCTGGGCGTAGGCCGCGCCGCCGCGGCCCTGGTCGACCCTGGCGGCGAGTTCCTCCAGCCCGCGGCTGAGCCGTCCGGCCAGCGCATGGACGAGAAACAGCACCAGCACGCCCAGCAGGATCGCGCCGACGATCACCGCCGTGCTGACCGCCCGCACGCGGGTCTCGTGCTCGGACTCGTCGTAGCTCAGGATGTAGCGGGCGCCGTCGGCCTCGCGAATGGCGACATGGAACTCGCGCTCGCCCTCGAAGATCTCGTGGTTGCCGATCGGCAGCGCGGCGATGGCGGGCGCCAGGCCGGCGGGCACGGGCTCGCCGTCGCGCAGGCGGTAGAGCTTCATCGTCGGCGTGTTCGGCAGCACCAGCTGGTTCGACTGGCGCGAGACCTCGATGCTGTATTCGAGCTGCTCGTCGAGGATGCCGAGGATGAAGTCCTCCTCCATCTCCTCGTACATCGTCAGCAGGGCGAAGACCTGGCCGAAGATCAGCAGCAGCACCAGCGCCGTGACCGAGACGGCGATGCGCAGGCGCATGCTCGACGGCGCACGCAATGCGGTGGGCGCGGCCTCAGCGGGCGACGAGCTTGTAGCCGCGGCCATGCAGGTTCACCACTTCGACGCCGGCGCCCTCGCCCAGGCTGCGACGGACGGTATGCAGCACGCTGCGCAGGTTGTCGCCCGAGGCCTGCTCGTGACCCCAGATGGCGATCTCGAGTTCGCGCCGGGTGAACACGCGGTTGGGCTGCTGCAGCAACTCGGCCAGCAGGCGCAGGCCCTTGGGCGGCAGCGCCAGCGGCTCGCCGGCCAGGCGCACCTCCTGCGCCGCGGCATCGTAGGACAGCGCGCCCTGGCGCAGCACGCCCTCGCTCCGGCGCACGCCGGCGCGCCGGCCCAGCGCCTGCAGGCGCACCTCGACCTCCTGCAGCGCGAAGGGCTTCACCAGGTAGTCGTCGCCACCGGCGTCGAAGCCGACGAGCTTGTCTTCGAGCGTGTCTCGCGCGGTCAGGATCAGCAGCGGCAGCGGATTGCCCTCGACGCGCAGGCGGCGTGCGAGGGCCAGGCCGTCGCCGTCGGGCAGGTTGCGATCGAGGACGACGACGTCGAAGGCGCTGCCGGCGAGCAGGCGCGCGGCCACGCCGAGGCTGTCGGCGTAGTCGCACTGGTGGCCGCACGACTCGAGGTACTCATACAGATTCTCGGCGATCGTGCGGTCGTCTTCGACGATGAGGATGTGCATCGGCGCGGAGGCTGCGGGCTTCGGGTGTCGCGCCCGAAGCCCGCGAGCGATCAAAGCTTGTCGCCCACCCAGCCCGGCACGGCGGCGAGCGCGGCGGGCAGCTTGTCCGGCTCGGTGCCGCCGGCCTGCGCCATGTCGGGCCGGCCGCCGCCCTTGCCGCCGACCTGCTGGGCGACGAAGTTCACCAGCTCGCCCGCCTTGAGCTTCGCGGTCAGGTCCGGCGTGACACCGGCGATCAGCGACACCTTGCCGTCGGCCACCGCGCCGAGCACGATCGCCGCCGACTTGAGCTTGTCCTTGAGCTTGTCCATGGTCTCGCGCAGGGTCGGCACGTCGGCGCCGTCCAGCGTCGCCGCCAGCACCTTCATGCCGCCCACCTCCACCGCCTGGTCGGCGAGGTCGTCGCCCTGGCTGGAGGCGAGCTTAGACTTCAGCCGCGCCAACTCCTTCTCCAGCGCGCGCACGTTGTCGAGGATGCCGGCGACGCGCTCGGCGACCTCGTCCGGCTGCACCTTGAGCAGCGCGGAGACGCCCTGCACGCGCCGCTCCTGCTCCTGGGCGTAACGCAGCGCGTTCTCGCCGGTGACCGCCTCGACGCGGCGGATGCCGGCGGCGACGCCGCCCTCGGAGACGATCTTGAACAGGCCGATGTCGCCGGTGCGCGCGACGTGGGTGCCGCCGCACAACTCCTTCGACGATCCGATCGACAGCACCCGCACCTCGTCGGCGTACTTCTCGCCGAACAGCATCATGGCGCCGGACTTCTGCGCCGCCTCGAGCGGCATGACGGCCGCCTCGGTCGCGGCGTTGGCGAGGATCTCGCGATTGACGATCTCCTCGACCTGGCGGATGTCCTCGGCCGACATCGGCGCGGTGTGGGCGAAGTCGAAGCGGGTCTTGTCCGGATCGACCAGCGAGCCCTTCTGCTGCACGTGGGTGCCGAGCACCTCGCGCAGCGCCTTGTGCATCAGGTGGGTGACCGAATGATTGCGCGCGGTCGAGGCGCGGGCGGCGACGTCGACCTTCGCGCTCACGCCCTGCCCCACCGACAGCTTGCCGGTCTTGACCACGCCGTGGTGGCCGAACACCGCGGCCTGGATCTTCTGCGTGTCCTCGACCGCGAAGATGCCGGCGGCGCCCTTGAGCTCGCCGCGGTCGCCGACCTGGCCGCCCGCCTCGGCATAGAACGGCGTGTGGTCGAGCACGACGACGCCGAGGTCGCCCTCGTTCAGTTCATTGACCAGGGCGCCGTCCTTGTACAAGGCGAGGATGTTGCCGCGCTCTTCGAGCAGATCGTAGCCGTGGAAGGTGGTCGCCGGGCCCTCGTAGGCGAGGTTGGCCGCCATGCGGAACTTGCCCGCGGCACGCGCCTGTTCCTTCTGCCGTGCCATCGCCGCCTCGAAGGCGACGGCATCGACCGTGACCTCGCGCTCGCGGCAGATGTCGGCGGTGAGGTCGAGCGGGAAGCCGTAGGTGTCGTGCAGCTTGAACGCGGTGTCGCCGTTGAAGACTGCGTTGCCGGCCTTCGCCATCGCCGCGAGCTCGGCCTCGACGATCGCCATGCCGTTCTCGATGGTGGCGAAGAAGCGCTCCTCTTCCTGACGCAGCACGTCGGCGACGCGCTTCTCGCCGGCCTTCAGTTCGGGATAGGCAACGCCCATCTGGCCGACGAGGTCGGGCACCATGCGGTGGAAGAAGGCAGCGCGGGCGCCGAGCTTGTAGCCGTGTCGGATCGCGCGGCGGATGATGCGGCGCAGGACGTAGCCGCGGCCCTCGTTGCCCGGGATCACGCCGTCGGCGATGAGGAAGGCGCAGGCGCGGATGTGGTCGGCCAGCACCTTCAGCGAGGGCGAGTCGCGGTCGGCGGCCGAGGTCTCGCGCGCGGCTGCATCGATCAGGGCCTGGAACAGGTCGATCTCGTAGTTGGCATGCACGCCCTGCAGCACCGCGGAGATGCGCTCGAGGCCCATGCCGGTGTCGACCGAGGGTTTGGGCAGCGGATGCATCACGCCGTGCTCGTCGCGGTTGAACTGCATGAACACGTTGTTCCAGATCTCGATGTAGCGGTCGCCGTCTTCCTCGGGCGAGCCCGGGGGGCCGCCCCAGATGTGATCGCCGTGGTCGTAGAAGACCTCGGTGCACGGGCCGCAGGGGCCGGTGTCGCCCATCATCCAGAAGTTGTCCGAGGCGTAGCGCGCGCCCTTGTTGTCGCCGATGCGGATGACACGCGCGGCCGGCATGCCCACTTCCTGGGTCCAGATGTCGTAGGCCTCGTCGTCCTCGGCGTACACCGTGACCCACAGCTTGTCCTTGGGCAGGCGGAAGACCTCGGTGAGCAGCTCCCAGGCGTAGTTGATGGCGTCGCGCTTGAAGTAGTCGCCGAAGCTGAAGTTGCCCAGCATCTCGAAGAAGGTGTGGTGGCGCGCGGTGTAGCCGACGTTCTCGAGGTCGTTGTGCTTGCCGCCGGCGCGCACGCATTTCTGCGAGGTGGTCGCACGGGTGTAGGGGCGCTTGTCGAAGCCGAGGAAGACGTCCTTGAACTGGTTCATGCCGGCGTTGGTAAACAGCAGCGTCGGGTCGTCGTGCGGCACCAGCGAACTCGAGGCCACGATCTGGTGGCCCTTGGATTCGAAGAACTTGAGGAACTTGTCGCGAATTTCGGCTGATTTCATCGGCGTTGACGTTATTTTGGAGACAATAAGAGCCCGGGAAACGGGCGAATGCGCAAGTTTATCATGAGCTTAAGGCACTTCCAGGCGGCCTGCGTGGCGGCCTGCCATTCGCCTATAATTGACGCACACGTCAACCACAGAAGAAGAGAACAGCATGGGACACCGCCTCTCCAAGATCTACACCCGCACCGGCGACGCCGGCACCACCGGCCTGGGCGACGGCAAGCGCGTCTCCAAGAACAGCCTGCGCATCCACGCGCTTGGCGAGGTCGACGAGACCAACGCGATCGTCGGCCTGCTCCTGTGCGAGGAGTTGCCGGAGGACGTGCGCGCCCTGATGACCAACGTGCAGCACGACCTGTTCGATCTCGGCGGCGAGGTCTGCATACCGGGAATGAGCATGATCACCGACAAGCAGGTGACCAGGCTCGAGGAGGAGCTCGATCGACTCAACGAACCGCTCGAGGCCCTGAAGGACTTCATCCTGCCCGGCGGCACCCGCGCCGCGGCGCTGGCCCACCACGCCCGCACCGTCTGCCGCCGCGCCGAGCGCGCGCTGGTGGCGCTGGCGCTCGAAGAGGCGGTGAACGACGCACCGCGCCAGTACCTGAACCGCCTGTCCGATCTGCTGTTCGTGCTCGGGCGCGTACTCAACCGCGCCGGCGGCCGCGGCGACGTGCTGTGGCAGAAGAGCAAGAACGCCTGAGGCATCGAGCAGGGCTTCAGCGGTCGTCGACCGCCGGCGCCGGCGCGGCGGCAGGTTCGTCCGCCGCCGAGGCGCCGAACAGCGAGATCTGAGCCGCCCGCTGCGCCGACGAGGCAGCCTCGGCGAAGCGCACGCCGACTCCGAGCAGGCGCACCGCGCGCCGCCGGCGGGCGAAGCCTTCGTCGAGCAGCGCGAGCCACACCGCCTCGTCCGGCGCGCTCGACACGCATTCGGCGGTGGTCTGGCTGAAGTCGGCGAACTTGATCTTCACCACCGCCTTGTGCACCGGGCGCGTCTCGCGGGCGCGCTCGAAGCGGCTGCGGAACTCCGCGATCAGTTCGGAGAGCGCGGCGCGGCAGGCGGCCAGATCGGGCAGGTCGCGGGCGTAGGTCGTCTCCACCGACAGCGACTTGCGGATGCGGTCCGGCCGCACCGGGCGATCGTCGACGCCGCGGCACAGCCGGTGCAGGACGGCGCCGAAGCTGCCGAACTCGCGCGCGAGTTCCGCCAGGCTCCAGCCGCGCAGGTCGCCGCAGGTCTCCACGCCGAGGCGCTTGAGCCTGGCCGCGGTCACCTTGCCCACACCGAAGATCTTCTTCACCGGCAGCGCGGCGACGAAGCCGTCCACATCCTGCGGCCGCACCACGAACTGGCCGTCGGGCTTGTTCCAGTCGCTCGCCACCTTGGCGATGAACTTGTTCGGGCCGATGCCCGCCGAGGCGGTGATGCCGACCTCGGCATGGATGCGGGCACGGATCTCCTGCGCCATCAGCGTCGCCGAGCCCTGGCAGCGATCGACGCCGCTGACGTCCACATAGGCCTCGTCGAGCGACAGCGGCTCGACCAGCGGCGTGTAGTCTCGATAGATGGCGAGGATCTGGCGCGAGGCGGCGCGGTAGCGGGTGAAATCGGGCGGCAGCAGGATGAGCTGCGGGCACAGCTGCAGCGCGCGCACGGTCGACATTGCCGAGTGGACGCCGAAGGCGCGCGCCTCGTAGTTGCAGGTGGCGATGACGCCGCGCGTCTCGGCACGCCCGCCGACCGCCACCGGACGGCCGCGCAGCGACGGGTCGTCGCGCATCTCGACCGCAGCATAGAAGCAGTCGCAGTCGCAGTGGATGATCTTGCGCGTGGCGGCGATCATGGCTTTCCGCGCCTCACAAGCGACGAAGCCCGCGCGCGGGCGGGCTTCGTGCAGTCAGTCGCGAACATGCCTGCTCAGGCGGGGCTCACTCGAAGTCGGCCGCGCGCTTGACGCGGCGCTGGCGCACACCCTCGGCCAGGGTGTCGAGCACGCCGACGCTGTCTTCCCAGCAGATGCAGGCATCGGTGATGCTCTTTCCGTACTCGAGCTCCTTGCCCGGCACCAGGTCCTGGCGGCCTTCCTTCAGATGGGATTCGATCATCACGCCGATGATGCGGTCCTCGCCGGCGGCTAGCTGGCGGGCGACGTCGTCCGCCACCTCGATCTGCAGCCGGTGCTGCTTGCGGCTGTTGGCGTGCGA
This sequence comes from Rhodocyclaceae bacterium, assembly GCA_041565515.1. Lineage (GTDB taxonomy): Bacteria > Pseudomonadota > Gammaproteobacteria > Burkholderiales > Rhodocyclaceae > Thauera. The sequence goes on from JBFGUQ010000059.1 coordinate 7,172, forward strand.
GAAGTCGATCATGACCTTGCCGGTGACGCCACTGGCGGCGAGTTCCTTGCAGGCCGCGTCCACGCTCTCGGCATCGTAGTTGGGCGCCTTGCCGCCGCGCAGGATGACATGGCAGTCCTCGTTGCCGCGCGTGGTGACGATGGCCGAATGACCGGCCTTGGTCACCGACAGGAAGTGGTGCGGCGACTGCGCCGCCTTGATCGCGTCGACCGCGATCCTGACGTTGCCGTCGGTGCCGTTCTTGAAGCCGACCGGGCACGACAGCCCGGAGGCGAGCTCGCGGTGCACCTGGCTCTCGGTGGTGCGCGCGCCGATCGCGCCCCAGGCGATGAGGTCGGCGATGTACTGCGGCGTGATCATGTCGAGGAACTCGGTGCCGGCGGGCAGGCCGAGCTCGTTGATCTCCCACAGCAGCTTGCGCGCGAGGCGCACGCCTTCGTTGATGCGGAAGCTGTTGTCGAGGTAGGGGTCGTTGATCAGCCCCTTCCAGCCCACCGTCGTGCGCGGCTTCTCGAAATAGACCCGCATGACGATGTGGAGGTCGTCCTTGAGGCGGTCGGCCTCGAGCTTGAGCCGCTTGGCGTACTCGATCGCGGCATCGGCGTCGTGGATGGAACAGGGCCCGATCACCACCAGCAGGCGGTCGTCGGCGCCGTACAGGATGCGGTGGATGTCCTGGCGGGCCTCGAAGGCGACTTCGGCCGATTTCGGCGTCGCCGGGAACTCGCGCAGCACATGGGCAGGCGGAATGAGTTCCTTTATCTCCTGGATGCGGACGTCGTCGATGTGGATCTTCATTGAGGCGGACATGGCGATAAGCTGCGGGTAATGGTGGGATCGCTTGGATTCTAGCCGAAGTCGTCGCTGCGCTGCGGCAATGGCAAGGAGAGGATTTCTCAATCTTCCCGGGAATGATCGCGCCGCGGGTGCTGTAAGTTTCCGCCCAGCCGCCCGACCAAGCCTCATCGCCACACGGGAAACACTCATGCTGATCAAGCGCCCCTCAGATATCTTCGCTTCCGAGATCACGCCACGCGCGGTGTTCGAGGATCGTCGCCGCTTCCTCGTCAATGCCGGCCTCGGCCTCGCCGCCGGTGCCGCGATGTGGCACGGCATGCCCGCGCCGGCCCGGGCGGCCGCGGCGAAGCTCGGGCCGCTCACCGACTCGCCCTTCAGCACGAGCGAGGCCCAAACGCCCTACAAGTCGGTCACCTCGTACAACAACTACTACGAGTTCGGCACGGACAAGGAGGACCCGGCGCGCAACGCGGCCAAGCTGTCGGTGCGTCCGTGGACGGTGAGCGTCGAGGGCCTGGCGGGCAAGCCGCGCACCTTCGACATCGACGACCTGCTCAAGCTCGCGCCGCTCGAGGAACGCATCTACCGTCTGCGCTGCGTCGAGGCCTGGTCGATGGTCGTGCCCTGGGTGGGTTTCCCGCTCGCGGCGCTGCTCAAGGAGGTCGAGCCGCTGGGCAGCGCGAAGTTCGTCGAGTTCACGACCCATTACGATCCGAACATCATGACGCGGCGCCCGATCCTCGACTGGCCATACACCGAGGGGCTGCGCCTGGACGAGGCGATGCATCCGCTGACGATCCTCGCCGTCGGCCTTTACGGCGAGGTGATGCCGAATCAGAATGGCGCCCCGGTCCGACTGGTCGTGCCGTGGAAGTACGGCTTCAAGAGCGCGAAGTCGATCGTCACCATCCGCCTCACCGAGAAGCAGCCGGCCACCGCCTGGAACAAGGCCGGACCGCAGGAGTACGGCTTCTATTCCAACGTCAATCCGGAAGTCGATCACCCGCGCTGGAGCCAGGCCAGCGAGCGCCGCATCGGCAATTTCCGCAAGCAGCCGACGCTGATGTTCAACGGCTACGCCGACCAGGTCGCGAGCCTTTACCAGGGCATGGACCTGCGCAAGAACTACTGAGCCCCGGAATCACCGAGTCCCATCGACCATGCTGCAAATGCTGCGCAATCCTTCCGCACCCCAGCTCGCCGTCATCAAGGTGGCGGTCTTCCTGCTGTGCCTGCTGCCGGCGATCGACCTCGCGATCGGCTGGCGCAACGACGCACTCGGCGCCAACCCGATCGAGTTCCTGTCGCGCGCGGGCGGCGAATGGACGCTGCGCTTCCTGCTGATCACGCTCGCGCTGACGCCGCTGCGCCGGCTCTGCGGCCTGCACTGGCTGCTGCGGCTTCGGCGCATGCTCGGCCTGTTCGCCTTCGCCTACGGGGTCGCGCATTTCATGACCTGGCTGTGGCTCGACCAGTTCTTCGACTGGGCGGCGATCACCCACGACATCCTCGAACGC
>JBFGUQ010000060.1:0-9465 GCA_041565515.1 Rhodocyclaceae bacterium
AGCAATACCCGCCCGCGCTCCCCGAGTTCGGCCTCGGCACGCCGTCGGGCAGCCTCGATACCGGCGTCCGCCTTCCATTCGAAGCCCGCAGGCAGTTTCACGTTGATCAGGCGCTGCGGGTAGAAGACCAGGTCGGCGCAGGCCTCGGACAAATCGTGACCGCGCTGCTTGAGCGCCGCCAGGACCTGCAGCGCCGATACGATGCCGTCGCCAGTACTGTGGCGATCGAGGCAGATGATGTGGCCGGAGTTCTCCCCGCCGAGCTTCCAGCCGCGCTCGTGCAACATCTCGAGCACGTAGCGGTCGCCCACCTTCGCACGCGCGAAGGGCACGCCCAGCCTGCCGATCGCGTGCTCGAAGCCGAGATTGCTCATCAGCGTGCCGATCACCCCGTCGAGCCGGCCTTCGGCCTGGCGCGCGGCGGCAATCACGTACAGCAGCTTGTCGCCGTCGTAGATCTGGCCGCCGCGGTCGACCATGATGAGACGGTCGGCGTCGCCGTCGAGCGCGATACCGATATCCGCCCCTTTCTCGAGCACGGCCTGGCGCAGATTCTCCGGCCGTGTCGCACCTACCCCATCGTTGATGTTGAGCCCGTTGGGTTCCACCCCCACGCTCAGCACTTCGGCGCCGAGTTCATGGAAGACGCTGGGCGCGATGTGGTAGGCCGCGCCATGGGCGCAATCGAGCGCAATGCGCAATCCGCGCAGATCGAGCTCGTTCGGAAAAGTGCTCTTGCAGAACTCGATGTAACGCCCGGCGGCGTCGTTGATGCGGCGGGCCTTGCCGATGCGGGCCGGATCGACGCAGCCCATCGGTTCGTCGAGGCGCGTTTCGATCTCGGCCTCGACACCATCGGGGAGCTTTGTCCCCGCGGCGGAAAAGAACTTGATGCCGTTGTCGTAATAGGGGTTATGGGACGCCGAGATCACCACGCCAGCCTGGAGCCGCAACGCCCGCGTCAGGTAGGCGACCGCCGGCGTCGGGATCGGGCCGGCCAGCATCACGTCGACCCCCGCTGCGGCAAAACCCGCTTCGAGCGCGGCCTCCAGCATGTAACCGGAAATCCGCGTGTCCTTGCCTATGAGCACCGCCGGATTCTCACCGCCCGGCATCTTCCCGTGCGCCACCAGCGTCACGCCGGCCGCGTAGCCGAGCCGCATCACGAACTCGGGCGTGATCGGCGCCTCGCCGACCCTGCCCCGCACCCCGTCGGTGCCGAAATACTTCCGTCCCATCTCATCCCCGGGTGGAGCTGCAAAGTGACGATTATGACACCGCCTGCCAGATCTTGAGCGCATCGAGCGTCGCGCCCACATCATGAACGCGAACGATGCCCGCACCGCGCTGCGCTGCAATCAGTGCGCCGACGGCACTCGCGACCACGCGCTGATCGACCGCCCTGCCCGTCGCCGCCCCCAGCATCGACTTGCGCGACAGGCCGGCGAGCACTGGCAATCCACCATCGCAAAAGCGCCCTATCTCGCGCAACAGCGCGAAATTGTGCACCGTGCGCTTGCCAAACCCGAAGCCAGGGTCGAGGACGATGCGATCGCGCCGCACGCCGGCCGCCTCGAGCGCGGCGACGCGCTCGTCCAGGAACGCGCGAACCTCCCCGACCACGTCGTCGTAGCGCGGATCGTCCTGCATCGTGCGCGGCTCGCCCTGCATGTGCATGACGCACAATCCGAGGGCGGTACCGGCGACCGCCTCGACCGCCCCGTCGGACCGGAAGGCGTTGATGTCGTTGATCATGTCCGCCCCGGCCTGTATCGCCGCGCGCATCACCGCCGGCTTGACGGTGTCGATCGACAGCGGCACGTTCCAGTCGCGACTGCGTTCGATGAATGCGACGACACGCTCGAGTTCGACCGCCTCCGGCACCATGCCCGCGCCCGGGCGGGACGACTCGGCGCCGACGTCGAGCATGTCCGCCCCTTCCTCGACGGCCCGCTCGGCTTGTCGCAGGGCGGCCGAAACATCCCCCCTGAGTCCGTCGCCGGAGAAGGAGTCATCGGTCAGATTGACGATCGCCATGACCTTCGGCCGGGAAAGATCGAGACGAAAACGCCCGCACTGGAGAACCGACATGTCACATCACCATGAAAAACGGGCCGGAAAGTCCGGCCCGTGTTCGCTAAGAAGACGCCTGCTGTCGCCGCGCGCCCGCCGCGGTCAGGCCGCAGGTGCCGGCGCGGTCGGCGCCGCACCGGGCGAGTCGTCCTTCGGGCGCGGCGTCGGCGGGGTCGCCGGCTTCGGCGGCCGCGGCTGACGGCCTTCCATGATGTCCTCCACCTGGTCGGCGTCGAGCGTTTCCCACTCCAGCAACGCTTTCGTCATCGCCTCGACCTTGTCGCTGTTCTCTTCCAGCAGCCGGCGTGCGAGGCCGTATTGCTGGTCGATGATGCGACGGATCTCGGCATCCACCTTCTGCATGGTCGCTTCCGACACGTTGCGGTGGGTCGTCACCTGGCGGCCGAGGAAGATCTCGCCCTCCTCTTCGCCGTAGACCATCGGCCCGAGGGTGTCCGACATGCCCCACTGCGTCACCATCCGCCGTGCCAGGTCGGTCGCGCGCTGGAAGTCGTTCGACGCACCGGTCGTCATCTGCTTCATGAAGATCTCTTCGGCAATACGGCCGCCGAACAGCACCGTGATCGTCTGCAGCAGGCGATCCCGATCCTGGCTGTAGCGGTCTTCGGTGGGCAGTTGCATCGTCACCCCGAGCGCGCGGCCGCGGGGAATGATGGTGACCTTGTGCACCGGATCCGTCTTGTCCAGCAGCTTTGCCACCACCGCATGGCCGGACTCGTGATATGCGGTGTTGCGGCGCTCGGCCTCCGGCATGACCACCGATCGACGCTCGGCGCCCATCATGATCTTGTCCTTGGCACGCTCGAAGTCCTCCATGTCCACCAGGCGCTTGTTCGAGCGCGCCGCGAACAGGGCCGCTTCGTTTACCAGGTTGGCCAGGTCGGCACCGGCGAAGCCGGGGGTGCCGCGGGCCAGCACCTGCGCGTCGACGTCGGGCGCGATCGGCACCTTGCGCATGTGAACCTTGAGGATCTGCTCACGGCCGCGGATGTCCGGCAGCGAGACGACCACCTGGCGGTCGAAACGACCCGGGCGCAGCAGCGCGGGATCCAGGACATCGGGCCGGTTGGTCGCCGCGATGACGATCACGCCGGTCTGACCCTCGAAGCCATCCATCTCCACCAGCAACTGGTTCAGGGTCTGCTCGCGCTCGTCGTTGCCGCCGCCGAGGCCTGCACCACGCTGGCGGCCGACGGCATCGATCTCGTCGATGAAGATGATGCAGGGGGCCTGCTTCTTCGCCTGCTCGAACATGTCGCGCACGCGCGCCGCGCCTACACCGACGAACATCTCGACGAAGTCCGAACCCGAAATCGAGAAGAACGGAACCTTCGCTTCGCCGGCGATCGCCTTGGCCAGCAAGGTCTTGCCCGTGCCGGGCGAGCCGACCATCAGCACACCCTTCGGGATCCGTCCGCCGAGTTTCTGGAATTTCGACGGGTCGCGCAGGAACTCGACGAGCTCCGCGACCTCTTCCTTGGCTTCATCGCAACCGGCGACGTCGGCGAAGGTGACCGAATTGGCCGACTCGTCGAGCATGCGCGCCTTGCTCTTGCCGAACGAGAACGCACCGCCCTTGCCGCCGCCCTGCATCTGGCGCATGAAGAAGATCCAGACCCCGATCAACAGGAGCATCGGGAACCAGGACACGAAAATGCTGGCGAGGAAGGACTGCTCCTCCTCGGGCTTGGAGGCAGTGACCGACACACCGTAGCGCATCAGGTCGGACACCATCCAGATGTCCTGCACGCCGGGCGTGTAGACAGTGATTGCCCGCCCATCCTGTGTCGTGGCCTTGAGCAGGCGCCCGTCGACCGTGGCCTTGGAAATCCGCCCAGCCTTGGCTTCCTCCATGAACTGCGAGTATTCCATGGTGTTGGGCGCGACCTGACGCGCATTGAACTGGTTGAATACCGTCATCAGCACGACGCCGATAACCATCCAGATCGCGAGATTCTTGAAGAGATTGTTCAACGTTTCTTACCCCGAAAGCCGTTATTGGCCGTACGCACGACTGACCCATTCTAGTGGTGAACGTTCCCGCCAGCAAACCAATAAGCCCGATTAATGCGCCCAATGACGCGCAATCGCTCAAGCTTGCCGCGGCCCCTTGCCGAGCAGGTAGACCTCGGCGCTCCGATCCCGCGAGGCCTTGGGCTTTCTCACCTGCACCGACGCAAAGCCTTGCTCCATCTGCTTGCGAAACGCCATGAAGCCCTCGCCCTGAAACACCTTTACGACGAAATATCCACCGGACTTGAGATGACGGACGGCAAAATCGAGCGCGAGTTCGCACAGATGTATCGATCGCGCCTGGTCGACCGTCGGCACCCCGGAGAGATTCGGCGACATGTCGGACAGCACGACGTCCACCTTGGCGCCGCCGAGCCGGGCTTCGAGATCCGCCAGCACCGCGTCCTCGGTGAAGTCCCCCTGCAGGATGTCGATGCCGGCCACCGGTTCGACCGGCAACAGGTCGAGCGCGAATATTCTGGCCGAGTGGCCACAGCGCTTCGCCGCCACCTGAGACCATGATCCGGGGGCCGCGCCGAGATCGACGACGACGGCGCCAGGCCTGAGCACGCGGTCGCGGTCGTCGATCTCGAGCAGCTTGTAGGCCGCCCGGGCGCGGTAGCCCTCGGCCTGCGCACGCTGCACATAGGTATCGTTGAGGTGCTCGTGCATCCAGGCCTTGCTGGTCTTGTTTCGTTTCATCGGCCTAATCGGAGTAGAATCCGAGCCCCACTGAAGTAGAGAAATCAGAGAAATATCAATGACCGAGCTTACCCCGGCCCAACGCCGCGAACTGCGCGCCAGAGCCCACCACCTGAACCCAGTCGTCACGATCGCTGACAACGGGCTCGCGCCGGCGGTCATCGCCGAAATCGATCGGTCCCTTCAGGCACACGAACTGATCAAGGTTCGCGTACAGGGTGCCGAACGCGATCAACGCGAGGCCCTGATGGCCGAGTTGTGCACGACGCTCGAAGCCGCCGCCGTGCAGCATATCGGCAACATCCTCGTCGTCTGGCGCGAGCGCCGTGCCGAGGACAAGGCCGCTCCGGCGGCGCAGCCCGGGCGTCCGGTCAAGGCAGCAACCGCCAAGTCGGCGGCCGCCTTCGCCGCAGCCGCGCGCCGTGCCGCACTGGCCAAGGCCGCGGCCGAGACACGCCGTTCCCCTGCCCGCGGCACCACCCCCCGCGGCCGCAGCAGCGGCCGCGGCCGCTGAGCGGACGCAGGGATTCAGGCCTGGCGCAAGGCCTGGCGCACCCTCAGCACCAGCACGGCACCCAAGATGCTTTGCACCAGGTAGAGCACACTCGAGATGCCGTGCCAGGTCGAGAAGCGGTCACGCATCACGCTGTTCATCACGTCGTTCGGCCATGCACTCGCCTTGAACTGCGCCAGCAGCGGCTGAATGCCGAAATGGCCCGCGGCGACCATGGCGAGCATGAGCAGCACGAGCCAGAAGAGCCGGCTCCGCATCGCCGCCCAGCCCAGGCGCAGGGCAAGGAAAAGCGCCAGCCAGGACGAAGCCGCGAGCCCGAACCAGCCCACGTAGTCGAACAACCGCGCCGCCACCCGGCCCGCGAGCGCGCGGTCGGGCAGCATGTCGAACAGAACGGGTGCCACGAGGTAGCCGACGGCCCACATGCCGCCGATCCAAAGCGTGACGACGACGAGCACGAGATGGTCGGCGAGCCGGCTCATCGAGGCATCAGATGTAGCGGACGTCGATGATCTCGTACTCGCGGATGCCGCCCGGCGCCTGAACCTCGGCGATGTCCCCGGCGTACTTGCCGATCAGCGCCCGGGCAATCGGCGAGCTCACCGAGATCTTGTTCTGCTTGATGTCGGCCTCGTCCTCGCCGACGATCTGGTAGGTCACCGTCTTTTCCGAATCGAGGTCCTCGAGCTCGACCGTCGCGCCGAATACGCAGCGGCCGTCGGCATCGAGCAGTTTCGGATCGATGATCTGGGCGTTGGCGAGCTTGCCCTCCACTTCCATGATCCGGCCCTCGATGAAGCCCTGGCGCTCCTTGGCTGCATCGTATTCGGCGTTTTCCGACAGGTCGCCGTGGGATCGCGCCTCGGCGATCGCGGCGATGACATTGGGACGCTCCACCGTCTTCAGGCGGTGGAGTTCCAGGCGCAGCTTCTCGGCGCCGTTGATCGTGAGCGGGGTCTTGTTCATGCTGCCTGATTCAGTTCCGCGTGCAGTTGCTGCACCGAATAGACCTCGAGGCCGGCCAGGTGGCGCATACCCATGCAGGCGGCGCGTGCGCCCTCGATGGTGGTGAAAATGGTGACCTTCGCCGCCAGCGCACTGGTGCGGATGGAGCGCGAGTCGGTGATGGCCTGACGCTTTTCCTCGACGGTGTTGATCACGAGCACGATTTCCTCGTTCTTGATCATGTCGACGACGTGGGGACGGCCTTCATTGACCTTGTTGACCACGGTCACCGGGATGCCGGCCGCCTCGATCACGCCACCGGTACCGCGCGTGGCCGCAAGCGAGAAGCCCAGTTCGTGCAGTTGCTGCGCCACTTCGATGGCCGCCGGACGGTCGTAGGGCTTGACGCTGATGAAGGCCGTTCCCGAGGTCGGCAGCCGGACGCCGGCGCCGACCTGGCTCTTGATGAAGGCCTCCGCGAAGCTGCGACCGACGCCCATCACCTCCCCGGTCGACTTCATCTCGGGCCCGAGGATGGTATCGACGCCGGGGAACTTGACGAAGGGAAAGACGGCTTCCTTGACCGAGTAGTAGGGCGGCACGATCTCGCCGGTAACGCCCTGGCTGGCCAGGCTCTGGCCGGCCATGCAGCGCGCGGCGATCTTCGCCAGCGGCAGCGAGCAGGCCTTCGAGACGAAGGGCACGGTGCGCGAGGCGCGCGGGTTTACCTCCAGCACATAGACGACGGCGTTGTCGCCCTCGCCCTGGATCGCGAACTGCACGTTCATCAGGCCGACGACGTTGAGTGCGCGCGCCATCGCCTCGGTCTGGCGCCGAAGTTCGTCCTGCAGCGTGCTCGACAGCGTGTAGGGCGGCAGCGAGCAGGCGGAGTCGCCCGAGTGCACACCAGCCTGCTCGATGTGTTCCATGATGCCGCCGATGATCACCTGATGGCCGTCGGACAGCGCGTCCACATCGACCTCGGTGGCGTCGTTGAGGAAGCGGTCGAGCAGTACCGGCGACTCGTTGGAGACCTTGACCGCCTCGCGCATGTAGCGCTCGAGATCCTTCTGTTCGTGCACGATCTCCATTGCCCGGCCGCCCAGCACATAGGACGGACGCACCACCAGCGGATAGCCGATCTCCGCGGCAAGGCGCACCGCCTCGTCCGGTGTGCGCGCGGTGCGGTTGGGGGGCTGCTTGAGGCCGAGATCGACGAGCAGCTTCTGGAAGCGCTCGCGGTCCTCCGCGGCATCGATCATGTCCGGGCTCGTGCCGATGATCGGCACGCCGTTGGCTTCGAGCGCACGTGCGCGCTTGAGCGGCGTCTGGCCGCCGAACTGGACGATCACGCCGACCGGCTTCTCGATGTGCACGATCTCGAGGATGTCTTCCAGCGTGATCGGCTCGAAGTACAGGCGGTCGGAAGTATCGTAGTCGGTCGACACGGTCTCCGGGTTGCAGTTGACCATGATGGTCTCGTAACCGTCCTCGCGCAGCGCGAGCGCGGCGTGCACGCAGCAGTAGTCGAACTCGATACCCTGGCCGATACGGTTCGGCCCGCCGCCCAGCACCATGATCTTCTTCTTGGCGGTGGGCTGCGCCTCGCACTCCTCCTCGTAGCTGGAGTACATGTAGGCGGTGGAGGTGGCGAACTCGGCCGCGCAGGTGTCGACGCGCTTGTACACCGGGCGCACGCCGAGCGTGTGGCGATGCAGGCGCACCGCGGTCTCGTCGGCACCGAGCAGCTTGGCGACGCGGCGGTCGGAGAAGCCCTTGCGCTTGAGCTCACGTATTTCACCCGCCTGAATCGCCTTCAGCGACCGTCCCGCCAGTGCCTTCTCGGTGAGCACGATGTCCTCGATCTGGGCGAGGAACCAGGGGTCGATCTTGGTCAGGTTGAACACCTCTTCCTGACTCATGCCCTCGCGGAAGGCCTGGCCGACGTACCAGATGCGCTGGGGGCCCGGAGTGGCGAGCTCGTGCTCGAGATCCTCGCGGTCGGCCTCGACCTCGTCCAGCCCGTAGGCGCCGACCTCCAGACCGCGCAGGGCCTTCTGGAAGGACTCCTGGAAGGTCCGGCCCATCGCCATGACCTCGCCAACCGATTTCATCTGCGTGGTCAGGCGGTCGTTTGCCTGGGGGAATTTCTCGAAGGCGAAACGCGGAATCTTGGTGACGACGTAATCGATCGAAGGCTCGAACGAGGCCGGCGTGGCCCCGCCGGTGATTTCGTTGCGCAACTCGTCGAGCGTGTACCCTACCGCCAGCTTGGCGGCGACCTTGGCGATCGGGAAGCCGGTCGCCTTCGACGCCAGCGCGGACGAGCGCGACACGCGCGGGTTCATCTCGATCACGATCATGCGGCCGTCCTTGGGGTTGATCGCGAACTGCACGTTCGAACCGCCGGTATCGACCCCGATCTCGCGCAATACCGCGATCGAGGCGTTGCGCATGATCTGGTACTCCTTGTCGGTGAGCGTCTGCGACGGCGCGACGGTGATCGAGTCGCCGGTGTGCACGCCCATCGGATCGAGGTTCTCGATCGAGCACACGATGATGCAGTTGTCGGCGCGGTCGCGCACGACTTCCATCTCGTATTCCTTCCAGCCGAGCAGCGACTCCTCGATCAGCAACTCGTTGGTCGGACTCGCCTCGAGACCGCGCTTGCAGATCTCGTGGAACTCCTCCATGTTGTAGGCGATGCCTCCGCCCGTTCCACCGAGCGTGAAACTCGGACGGATGATCGCCGGGAAGCCGATGCCGCCCTGCACCTGCAAGGCCTCTTCCATGCTGTGGGCGATGCCCGAGCGCGCGGAGCCGAGACCGATCCTGGTCATCGCGTCCTTGAACTTGAGGCGGTCCTCGGCCTTGTCGATCGCCTCGCGCGAGGCGCCGATCAGTTCGACGCCGTACTTCTCGAGCACGCCGTGCTTGGCAAGGTCGAGCGCGCAGTTGAGCGCGGTCTGCCCGCCCATGGTCGGCAGCAAGGCCTGCGGGCGCTCCTTCTCGATGATGCGCTCGACCACCTGCCAGGTGATGGGCTCGATGTAGGTGATGTCGGCCGTCTCCGGGTCGGTCATGATCGTCGCCGGATTGGAATTGACCAGGACGACCTTGTAGCCTTCCTCGCGCAAGGCCTTGCAGGCCTGGGCGCCGGAGTAGTCGAACTCGCAGGCCTGGCCGATGATGATCGG
>JBFGUQ010000061.1:0-9397 GCA_041565515.1 Rhodocyclaceae bacterium
CGCTCGAGCGCCGCGCCGTCGGCCGCTTCCGCTCCCCAGTCGGCGAACTTGCGCTCGAGCGTCTTGCGCGACACGCCCAGGCGCCGCGCCGCCTCGGTCTTGTTGCCCTCGCAGTGCGCGGTCACGCGCAGGATGTGTCGTCGCTCCACTTCCTCGAGGCTGAGCTCGAGCTCGCCCGCGGGCAATGCCGGCGGCATCGCCGCCGAGGCCGCCGCCGGCTCGGCCGGGAAGCTGCCGAGGATCATCGAGCGCTCGACGAAGTTGCGCAGCTCGCGCACGTTGCCTGGCCAGGAGTAGGCCGCCAGCCGGGTGACGATCTCGTGCGACAGCGCGAGCGGGGCCACGCCGAGCTGCAGCGAGAGCTGCCGCATGAAGTGGCGCACCAGGTCGGGGATGTCCTCGACGCGCTGGCGCAGCGGCGGAATGAGGATGTCGACCACCGCGAGCCGGTAGTAGAGATCCTGGCGAAATCGTCCCGCCGCTACCTCGGCCGCCAGATCGCGGTTGGACGCGGCGATGATGCGCACGTCGACCGACACCTCGCGCTCCGAACCGACCGGGCGCAGCTTGCGCTCCTCGAGCACGCGCAGCAGTCGCGTCTGCAGACTCAGCGGCAACTCGCTGATCTCGTCGAGGAACAGCGTGCCGCCGTGGGCATAGTAGAACAGGCCGTTGCGGGTTTCGGTGGCGCCGGTAAAGGCGCCCTTGACGTGGCCGAACAGCTCGCTCTCGATCAGCTCGGAGGCGATCGCAGCACAATTGAGCGGCACGAAGGTCCGCTGCGCGCGCGGGCTGGTCTGGTGCAGCGCGCGCGCCGCCACCTCCTTGCCGGTGCCGGACTCGCCCAGCAGCAGCACGGTGCTGGGCATCTGCCCGACACGGCGGATCAGGCCACGCAGTTGTTCGATCGCCGCCGAATGGCCGACCAGCCCGATCGGATCGGCGGCGAGACTGGCGATTTCGCGCCGCAGGACGAAATTCTCGCGCGCGAGTCGAGCACGCTCGAAACAACGCTTGATCGAATTGAGTATCTGGTCGACGCGGAAGGGCTTGAGGATGAAGTCCGAGGCCCCACCGCGCAATGCGCCGATGGCGGTTTCCATGTCGGCGAAGGCGGTCACGAGGATGACGTCGCCGCTGTAGCCGTTCTCGCGCAGTTCGTGCAGCCATTCGATGCCGGACTTGCCCGGCAGCGCGATGTCCAGGATAAGCAGGTCGAAATGCAGCCGCGACATCAGCGCCGCCGCGTGCTCGGCGTCGGCAGCCGACTGCACCATGCCGCAGCGGCGCGCGAGCGTGCGCTCGAGGAAGTTGCGCATGCCCTCCTCGTCGTCCACCACCAGAACCGAATACGCGCGCCAGTTGTATTCGGCCAGTTCCACAGGCTTGTCTGCGGCCAGTGCAGTCTCTTGCTGCATCTTTCTTGTCTCCTCCGCCCTGTTGGGGTCAGAACGGCTTCATCACTACCAGGAACACCACCACGGCGAGAATCACCACCGGGATCTCGTTGAACACTCGGAACCATACGTGGCCGCGGATGTTGCGTCCTGCGGCGAAATCACGCAACAGCTTGCCGCAATAGAGGTGATAGGCAATCAGGACGAGCACCAGCAGCGTCTTCACATGCAGCCAGCCGCCGGCGAAGCCGTAGCCGAACCACAGCCACAGGCCCAGGCCCACGGCGAGAATGCCGATCGGCGTAATGAAGCGGTAGAGCTTGTATTCCATCAGCGCCAGGCGCTCGCGCGTGGCCGCGTCCTCGACCATGGCGTGATTGACGAACAGCCGCGGCAGGTAGAACAGGCCGGCGAACCAGCTCACGACGAAGATAATGTGCAGGGACTTCAACGTCAGCATTGACGAATGGCTCCAGGATCGGCTCGATCGCTCGAGTCCGGGTTCGAAAACCGCGACGTCGGGGTTCAGGCCACCGGCGCGGGATGCGACGACGGCGTTGCGGCGCCGGCGGCCCGCGCCAGACCCGCTGCGATCGTCGGATAGTGCAGGGGCAGGCGGAGTTCCCGCTTCATGCGGCGGTTGTCGAGCCGGCGCGACTCGCTCATGAAGGACAGGGTCAGCGCCGACAGCCGCGAAGCGATCTCCTCGCGGCGCAAGCGCGGCGGTCTCGGCAGGGAGAAGGCATCGGCGACACGGTCGAAGTACTCGCCCATCTTCAGGGCGGAATCGTCCACCGCGTTGTACACGCGGGCCGGCCGGGCGCGGAACAGTGCGATGCAGGCCAGGCGCGCGAGGTCCTCGGCATGGATGTGGTTGGTATGCACGTCGTCGCCGGCCGCGAGCACCGGATCGCCGCGGCGCAGCCGCTCGAGCGGCAGGCGGTCGGCCGCGTAGATGCCGGGCGCACGCAGCACGCTCACCCGGGTGCCGAGTCGCCGTCCGAAGGCGCGCACGCGCTGCTCGGCATCGACCCGCCGGCGCGCGCGCGGGGTAAGCGGGCGGCATGGACGGGTTTCATCCACACGGGCTCCCGCGCAGTCTCCGTAAACCCCTGTCGTGCTTATGTATACCAGGCGCTGTGGTAGACTTCGGCCGCTTCCCAGCGCGGCCAGCAGGGCCTTCGTGCGCGGATCGACATCACCCCGATTGGGTGGCGGCGCCAGGTGCAGCACCGCATCGGCAATTCCCGCAAGCCTGGCCAGGCTGTGACGATCGTCCAGATCGGCCAGCAAGGGCACGGCGCCGGCGGCACGCAGCGCGGCGCAAGCTTCGGCCCGGCGGGTAAGCGCATAGACGCGGAAACGCCGGGTCAGCCAGGGTAGCGCCCGGCTCGCCACGTCGCCGCTGCCGACAATCAGGATTCGTTTCATGAAAGAATTATCTCACGCGCCATGACTTATCGGATTTCGCTCCAGCCCGACGGCCACCAGTTCGACGCCGAAGCCGACCAGACCGTCCTCGAGGCCGCGCTCGCGGCCGACCTGCTGCTGCCCCACGGCTGCCGGGATGGCGCCTGCGGCACGTGCAAGGGCAAGGTGCTCGAGGGCGAGGTGGATTACGGCATCTACTCCGAGAACGCACTCACGGACGCCGAGCGCGAGGCCGGTCTCGCGCTGTTCTGCTGCGCCAGGCCACTCGGCGATCTGGTCCTGGAGGCACGCAACGTCACCCGCGCCGCCGACATCCCGGTCAAGAAGCTGCCCTGCCGGGTGCAGAAGCTCGACCGGCTCGCCGCCGACGTCATGCTCGTGGACCTGAAGCTGCCGGCGAGCGAAGCCTTCCGCTTCCGCGCCGGCCAGTACATCGACATCCTTCTTGCCGGTGGACAGCGCCGCAGTTTCTCGATCGCGAATGCGCCCGACGATGCCGCCCATCTCGAGCTGCACGTGCGCCGCATCGAAGACGGCAAGTTCACCAATCACGTGTTCGACACGATGAAGGAGAAGGACATCCTTCGCTTCGAGGGCCCGCTCGGCAGCTTCTGGCTGCGCGAGGACTCCGCCCGCCCGATCGTCATGGTCGCCGGCGGCACCGGCTTTGCGCCGATCAAGAGCATCGTCGAGCACATGATCGCGCGCGGCCTGTCGCGGCCCGTCACGCTCTACTGGGGCGCGCGCGATCGCGCCGGCCTGTATCTCGACGCGCTGGCGCGATCCTGGGAAGCGGCCCTGCCCGGCCTGCGCTACATCCCGGTGCTGTCGGACCTCGGACCGGAGGACGACTGGGATGGACGCCGTGGTCTGGTGCACCAGGCCGTCCTCGACGACCTCGGCGACCTGTCGGGCCACGAGGTCTATGCCTGCGGGGCCCCGGGCATGATCGCCGCCGCCCGCAACAGCTTCACCACCGAGCGCGCCCTGCCCGAAGACCAGTTCTTCGCCGACGCGTTTACCTTCGCCGCACCGGCGAACTGATCTGCCTGCCAGGAGCATCCATGAGCCAGACCACGCTACTGACCCGCGAACCGGTGGTAAACAAGGGCCGGGCGATCACCGCCAACCGGCTCATCGCCCACGGACCGAACATCGCCTCGGTAGTGGAGGCCCTCACCGCCCAGGCCGACGTATGGCCGACGCACAGGCCGGTCTTCGTCAGCCTGGGCCGGCTGGTGCCCACGCCCGAACTGATGAACTGGAGCATTCCGGAGAACGCCACGATCGAGATTCCGGCCCAGACCCTGGCCCATCCGCAGACCAAGGCCCTGCTGCCGCTGCTGCGCGACGCCGGTGTCGGCCTTTGCCTGACGTGGTTTGCGCCCGGCGCAGCGCTGCCCGCCGACATCGACTGGCGCTTCGTCCTCGTCGACTCGCGCCGCCACCCCTCGCCGGCGGATGCGCCGGGCCTTGCGATGGCCTGGGGCCTGGGCGACATCGCCGGTTTCCGCCAGGCGGTCGACGCCGGTTTCGCCGGCGCCTCGGGCTGGTTCTTCCTGCACGGCAACCCGCCGGCCAAGGCGCTCTCGCCGGGCCACGCACAGATCGTGCGACTGCTCAACCTGGTGCGCAACAACGGCGAGATCCGCGACATCGAGGCCGTGCTCAAGCAGGACGTCGCCCTGTCCTACAAGCTGCTGCGCTACATCAACTCGGCCGGCTTCGGCCTGATGTGCGAGATCCAGTCGTTCCGCCACGCGGTCAGCATCCTCGGTTACGACGCGCTCAACAAATGGCTGTCGCTGCTGCTGGTGACCGCGAGCCGCGACCCCAGCGCCCCGGCCATGATGCAGACGGCAATCGCGCGCGGCCGCTTCATGGAGGAGATCGGCGGCAGTTACTTCGACGCCAGCGAGCGCGACAACCTCTTCATCACCGGTGCATTCTCGCTGCTGCACGTGCTGCTCGGCACCTCGATGCAGACGCTGCTCGACGAGATGAACCTGCCCGTGGCGGTCTCCGAGGCCCTGCTCTACAACCAGGGCGAGTTCGCTCCCTTCCTCAAGCTCGCTAGCCAGTGCGAGAACTTCGACGGCGGCGCACTCGGCAAGGCAGCCGCAGAACTGCACCTGCCCTTCGAACGCATCAACCGCGCTCAACTGCTCAGCCTCGGCTTCGCCGACAGCCTGCAGGCCTGATGCGGGCCCCGCCCGGGAGCCGCTCTCGCGCCGGCCCCGGGCGCTGCGCAAATTCGATCACACCCGGCGCGCCCCGCAGCCGATAGAATCCACCGGTTCGCCCAGCCGCCACGCATTCTCCATGCATCCTGCCGCACACTGCGCACTCGACCTACAGCCCCTGCAGAATGGTGCCGCCACCATTCTGAGGCTGCTCGCGGCAAGCTCGCCCAACTGGCCCGAGGTCGCACTGGTCGCCGCGCGCGACCCGGCGCTCTGCCTGGCCCTGCTCGCGGCCGAACCCCTCGCCGCGGACGAGCTCGAGAAAGGGCTCAACAGCGCCTTGCGGCGCCGCCTCGAGCGCGTGGGCGCCGACCTGCTGCGTGCCTGGCTGCTCGGCCTCGGCAATGCCGCGACACCGCGCAGCGGGCCTGCCGCCGAAGCCCTGCTGCAGGCCGAGTGCGCGCTGCACCTCGCCCTCGAGACCGGCTACCCGCGCCCGGACGAGGCCTATCTCGGCGGCCTGTGGCGCCAACTCGCGGAAGCTCCGACCGGCGCGACGGGCGACGATGCGTGGACCGAACGCGCCACCCGCGCGCTGCGGCCAGACAACCGTCGCCAGCACTTCGCCGCACTGATCCGCTCCTGCGGCTTGCCGGCAAGCCTGAGCGACGCGCTCGAACTCGGCAACCTGCTCGACGAGCAATGGGCCTCGGCCCACCCCTTGCTGCGGCTGCTGCGCTGCGCCGAACTCCTCGCCGCCGAAGACTGGCAGCAGCGCTGTTCCCAGGCCGCCGGGCTGTGCGGCCTGCCCGAATCGACGCTGATGAGCCTGCGCACCGACGTCGGCTACATCGTGTCGGGGCACGCCGCCTACCCGCCGCCGGTGAAGACGAGCGAGACGGTGGCGGGCCTGCCGGCCACCGTCGCCGACGATCCGTATCGCAGCGCCGGCATGCTCGGGCTGCTGACCTCGGCCTTCGTCGAACTCGGTGCCGACCAGGTCGGGGACCGGCTCGCCATTGCCTGTTCGCTGTTCGGCCTGCGCGAAGCGCCGGTGCTGCTCGGCACCGACGATGCGGGCCTGCTGCGCGCCTTGCTGCCCGGCAGCCCCGCCTCGCCGGCGGCGATGATCGACGAGCTGCGCCTGCGCGAGGACGACGAAGCCAGCTGCATCGCCCTGTGTGCCCGGGCCGAACAGCCGACCTCCTTCTTTCCGGCCGGCGCCAGCCCGGGGCGGAGCCTCGCCGACTGGCACGTGGCGCGCTGGCTCGGCCACCGGGGCTTCTGCTGTCTGCCGCTGACCGGCGCGGGACACACCGCAGTCGCCCTCGTCGCCAGATCGAAGGAGCACCCCCTGAGCCCCGAACAGCAGTGGCGGTACACCGCCCTGCTCGGTGCCGCAGTGCGCGCCATTCGCGCCGCCAACCGCCAGCGCGACGAGATCGCGGCGCGCGAGGCCGCCCTGCACCAGCGCTTCCGCGAGCACGTGCGCAGGATCGCGCACGAGGCGAGCAACCCGCTCACGGTGATCAAGAGCCGGCTCGGCATGCTTGGCCAGCAGCGGCCGGACGACGAGCCGCTGCAGGACGAGATGGTTCAGCTCAACACCGAGCTCGATCGCATCGACAACCTGCTGCGCGCGGCCGGCGAGTTGCCGGTGGAGACGGCTGAAGCGCCGCGCTGCAAGGTGCCGGAGTTGTTGCTCGACATGCGTGCGATCTACGGCGAGCCCCTGTTCGCCAGCCGCGACATCCAGCTCGAACTGCGCGCGGCCAAGGGGGCGCCGCCGGCCGCGATCCCCGCCTCGGCGCTGAAGCAGGTCCTGCTCAATCTCTTCCGCAACGCCTCTGAAGCGCTGCAGCCGGGCCACCGGCTGGTGGTATCGGTCGCCGGACAATTGATCGTCGATGGCCGTCACTGCCTCGAGATCCGGCTGGTCGACAACGGGCCCGGCCTGCCACCCGACCGCGCCGCCGACCTGTTTTCAGCGCGGCGCAGCACCAAGGGCGGGACGCATCAGGGGGTCGGACTGGCCGTGGTGCGCGAGATTCTCGCGCGCTGGGGCGCCTCTATCCTTTGTCGTAGTCAGCCGGGCTCCGGAACGAGCTTCCAGCTCTTCATTCCGCTGGATCAAAAGGGCTGACTGTTGCATCATGCAACAGGCCGTAACCAAATAGAGTCGAGCGTAGGCAGTCATGGCAATCCCGGCGGAAAAGCCCTTTCAGTCGCAATCGACACGCACGACGACCACGACGGATGCGACTTTCAGGATCCTGATCGTCGACGACGACCCCGCCCTGCGCAGGACCTTTCCCCACGTCCTCGCGCGCAACGGTCGAAGCTTCGACGAGTGCGGCAGCATCGGTGAAGGCATCGACCAGCTCAAGAACAGGCATTACGACCTGATCCTGCTCGACTACCGGCTGCCGGACGCGAGCGGGCTCGAGTTGCTCGACTGGCTCGCCGAGCACCGGCGCAACGAGGCGGTGATCATCATCAGCGGCGAGGACGCGATCGATGCGGCGATCGGCGCGCTACGTCGCGGCGCCGACGACTATGTACGCAAGCCCTACCACGTCGCCCAGCTGCAGCGCGCGGTGGACGGGGCACTGCACAAGGCCTCGCTGGAGAAAGCCAACCGGGCGATGAGCCAGCGCCTGAAGGCTTCCGAGCGCCTGCACCGCTATCTCGTCGAGAGCTCGCCCGACCTCATCTTCACGCTCGACGCCGAGGGCCGCTTCAGCTACGTGAATCCGCGCGCCAAGATTCTGCTCGGCCAGGATCGCAGCGCGCTGATCCGGCGCCCGTTCACGACCCTGGTGATGCCCGAGGACGTCGACCGCATCTGTGGCCTGCTGAGCATGCCCTGCACCATGCCCGGCGAGAGCTTCAGCGTCGAGCTGCGCCTGCGGCGCAACCGCGTCGAAGCGAGCGACCCCGACAGCGTCACCGTCTCGCTGACCGGCATCCCGATGCTCAGCCAGGACGGCGAGCGCCGGGTGACCGGCCTCTACGGCGTGGCGCGCGACATCTCGGAGCGCAAGCGCGCCGAGGAGATCATCTCCTTCCAGGCCTTCCACGACCAGCTCACCCACCTGCCGAATCGGGTGCTGTTCAAGGACCGGCTCGAACTCGCGATCGCGCAGGCGCAGCGGCGCACCGGTGCGCTGGCGGTGATGTTCGTCGACGTCGACCGCTTCAAGCTGGTCAACGACACCTACGGTCATGCCGAGGGCGATGCCCTGTTGCGCGGCATCGCCTCGCGTGTCTCGGCGACGCTGCGGCGCGGCGACACCCTGGCGCGCCTGGGCGGCGACGAATTCACCGTGCTGCTGCCCGACATCAACCAGCCCGAAGACGCCGAAACCATCGCGCGCAAGATCCTCGACGCCCTTGCCGCGCCGATCCAGCTGAGCCAGGGCGAATTTCGCGCCACGGCAAGCATCGGCATCTCGCTCTACCCGCGCGACGGCGCCAGCGCGGAGGACCTCACCCGCCACGCCGACATCGCGATGTACCAGGTCAAGCGCTCCGGCAAGAACGCCTTCCGCTTCTTCGATCCCGCGCTCAACACCCATCATCGCGAGCGCATCGCGCTCGAGAACGACCTGCGCAGCGCGCTCGAGCGTGACGAATTCGAGCTCTACTACCAGCCCCAGGTCAGTCTCGCCCGACGCCAGGTGATCGGCATGGAGGCCTTGCTGCGCTGGAACCACCCGGTGCTCGGCCAGGTTCCGCCGCAGACCTTCATCCAGGTCGCCGAGGAAGTGGGCCTGATCGGCGACATCAGCCGCTGGGTGCTCGAGCGCTCGTGCGCCCAGCTCGCGAATTGGCGCAAGGACGGTCATCGCCAGTTGCGCATGTCGCTGAACCTCTCGCCGCACGACTTCGACAGCAACGACATCGTGCGGGCGATCACCGACTGCGTCTTCCGCCACGACCTCCCGCCCGGCCAGGTGGAACTCGAAATCACCGAGAGCATGATGATGAACGACTCGGCTGGCGTCGCCACCAAGGTGCGCCAGTTGCGCGAGGCTGGCCTGGGTGTGGCGATAGACGACTTCGGCACCGGTTATTCGGCCCTCGCCTACCTGCAGAAATTCCCGGTGAGCACGCTCAAGATCGATCGCAGCTTCGTGCGCGACCTCGAAGGGCCGATGACGAACCCGATCATTTCCGCCATCACCGGCATCGCCCGAGGCTTCGATCTCGAGCTGATTGCCGAAGGCGTCGAGCACGCCGAGCAGGCCGAAGCGTTGCGCGCGCTGGGCTGCGACGTCATGCAGGGATACTACTTCGCCCGCCCGGCCCCGGCCGCAGAGGCGTCGCAGTGGCTGCACCAGGCGCCCGCCATGCCCTTGATGGCCTGACAGCGCCGTCGCGCCC
>JBFGUQ010000062.1:0-9381 GCA_041565515.1 Rhodocyclaceae bacterium
GCGAAAGCCTCGGCCCCGTTCTTGAGCGGCTGTTCGGAAACCCAGCCGAGCGAGCCCAGCGCGCCCTCGTAGAGCGCATCGGCCGCTGCCTGCAGGTCGCCCTGGCTATACGTGTAGACCCCCAGGAACGTCACTTCGGCCAGCGTGAGCTTGCGCACGTTGAAGTCGCCGTCACCCTGAAGCAGCCCGACGTGGACGATGGTGCCGCCCGGTCGGACGCAGTCGATCGCCGTCTTGCGCGTTGCAACCGCACCGACGGCATCGAACACCAGGTCGTAGGTGTTTTCCGCCGGTGGCTGCCCGACCGGGTCGAAGACCTCGGCGCAGTCGGCCTTCTCCGCCGTGCTGCGGCGCAAGGGGTTGGTGTCGCCGATGAGGATGTGACGGCAGCCGCGCGCCTTTAGCAGCAGGGCGATCAGCAGGCCGATCGAGCCCGCACCGATGATCAGCGCACGACCCTCGGCAAGCGGACGCGCGGCAACCCGTGCGGCGAGATTGACCGCATGAAGTGCCGTGGCAGTCGGCTCGGTGAGCGCCGCCGCGACCGGGCTCATGTCGTCCGGCAAGGCGATCAGGCACTGCTCCGGTACCGCCAGGTATTCGGCGAACGCGCCCGGCAACTGCATGCCGATCATCGTGCGGTTGGCGCACAGGTTCTGGCGCCCGCTCAGGCAGTACTCGCAGTACCCGCAGAAGGCGATCGGGTTCATCGTCACCCGGCGTCCCTTCAGACGGCCATGCTCGACGTAGCCGCTGGCCTCGTGGCCGAGGATCATCGGCGGGACCCGGCGCGCGTCGTGGCCATGGTAGGCATGCATGTCGGAGCCGCAGATGCCGACCGCCTCGACGCGCACGAGTGCTTCGCCGGCGCGCGGGCTGGGTATCGGCTCCTTGCGGTACTGAACCTCTTCGGTGGCCGTATAGACCAGTGCATTCATGTTGCTCATGTCGGTTCCTCGTTATTTCGCCGAGAAGCCACCGTCGACGAAAAGCGTCTGGCCGGTAACGTAGTCGGATGCCGGTGAGGCAAGGAAGATCGTGGGGCCGTCGATGTCCTCGAGCCGGCCGTTGCGCCCGATCATCGTCTGCCGGGCGTTGGCCTCGGCGCGCGCAGGGTCGTTGAAGACCGGCGCGGTGAGCTCGGTCGGAAAGAAGCCCGGGGCGATGGCGTTGACGTTGATGCCCTTGCTCGACCAGGCTTCTGCCATTGCCCGCGTCAGCTGCACGATGCCGCCCTTGCCCGCGCCATAGGGCGCGCTGTTCGGGAAGGCCCGCAGCGACTGCAGGGAAGCGAGGTTGATGATTCGTCCCCACTTGCGTTCGATCATCGCCGGGGCAAGCGCCTTGGCGAGAAAGAACGGCGTCGTCAGGTGCAACTGCAGATGCAGGTTCCAGGCCTCGAGGTTCACCTCCTCGATGGGTTGGCGAAGGTTTACGCCGGCCGCATTGACGAGGATGTCCGGGGCGCCGAATGCGGTTGCGCAGTCGCGGGCGCAGTCGGCGAGGGCGCCCGCATCGGCCAGGTCGGCGGCGACCCAGGACGCCTTGCCGCCCTGCGCCTGGATCTCCGCTGCCGCAGCGCGCAGCTCGCTTTCGCGACGCGCGACCAGCACCACGGCAGCGCCGGCCCCGGCCAGGGCCCGGGCCATGGCCCGGCCGAGGCCTGAACTGCCGCCGCTGACGACCGCGATCCGCCCGTCAAGATTGAAACGGGCGGTCATCTCACTGGGCTCCGATGTCGAGCAGGAACTTCTCGCCCGGATAGTACTTGGCGAGCCGGACGTCGCCGGTCCGGGCGTGGCCTTCCATGCCTTCGCAGCGCGACAGCCGCGCCGTTGCGGCGGCAACGCTGCGGGTGGCCTCCTTGCTCTGACGCTGGTAGGAGACGATCTTCAGGAACTTCTGCGCGCACAGGCCACCGGTGTAGCGTGCCGCCCCCTTGGTGGGCAGGATGTGGTTGGTGCCGGAGCACTTGTCACCGAAGGCGACGGTTGCTTCTTCGCCGACGAACAGCGACCCGTAGCTGCCGAGCTTGTCCTGCCACCAGTCGAGGTCGGCCGCCTGCACTTCGAGGTGCTCCGAGGCGTAACGGTCCGAAACCTCCACCACCTCTTCGCGCGTGTCGCAAAGGATGACTTCGCCGTAGTCGCGCCAGGCGATCGTGGCCGCGTTGCGCTGTACCTCCGGCAGGCTGTCGATATGGCTGGGCATGAGCGCGATCACCTTGTCCGCCAGCTCGCGCGAGGTGGTGAACAGCCACGCCGGCGAGTCCGGCCCGTGCTCGGCCTGGCCGACCAGGTCCGCGGCGACGATGTTCGGGTCGGCGTTTTCGTCGGCGATGATCCCGATCTCGGTCGGACCTGCGACCATGTCGATGCCACAGCGGCCGAACAGCTGGCGCTTGGCTTCGGCCACGAACTTGTTGCCCGGGCCGACCAGGATGTCCGCCGGCTTGCCGCTGAACAGGCCGTAGGCCATCGACCCGATGCCCTGGACACCACCCATCTGGAGGATGGTGTCGGCGCCGGCCAGATCCATTGCGTAGAGGATCGCGGGGTGGATGCCGTCCTTGTCCCGCGGCACCGAGCAGGCGACGACGTTCTTCACGCCCGCCACCTTGGCCGTGGCCACGCTCATGATCGCCGAGGCGATGTGGGCGTAACGGCCGCCGGGCACGTAGCAACCCGCGGTCTCCATCGGGATCAGCTTCTGCCCCGCGAACAGCCCCGGGCTCAGCTCGACTTCGAACTCGCCGATCGAGTCGCGCTGGGCGCGGGCGAACTTGCTCACGCGCTCATATGCAAAATGGATGTCCTGCTTCAGCTGCTCGGGAACCTTCGCCTTGGCGGCCTCGATCTGGGCCCGGCCGACGACGATGTCGCCATCCCACTTGTCGAGCTTCTTGCAGAACTCGAGCGCGGCCTCCTCACCGCGGGTCGCCAGTTCCTCCAGCATGCCGCGGACGATCTTGCCGGTCTCTTCCTCGCCGGTGGCGGAGGTCTTGCTTGCTTTCTTGATGTAGGTGATGGCCATGTCGGTCTCCTCTTGGTTTTGCGCATGTAAGCGCTTACATAAAACTCGAAAAATTCAACCTACTTCGATCGTGGATGGCGAGCCCCGTCATCCGCGATCGTCACAGGTACAGGGTTCAGTGCGGGAAGCCCCACATCGAAAGTTGCGGGATGAATGCCACCAGCAGGACGACCATGAGCATGCCGATGACGTAGGGGATGGCGTAGCGCGACATCGCCACCACCGAACACCCGGTCAGACCCGATAGCACGAACAGGTTCAGTCCGAACGGCGGGGTGATGAAACCGATGCCCAGGGTCGAGACCATCACGATGGAGAAATGGATCTCGCTCATTCCCACCGACTGCGCAACCGGCAGCAGCAGGGGCGACAGGATCAGGATGCTGGGCGTCGTCTCCATGAACAGGCCGGTGACCAGGAGGAGCCCGATCATCATCAGGATGATGATCGTCGGGTCGCTCGAGATGGCGTTGAGGCCTTGCACGAAGGACTGCGGAATGTCGAGCACGGCCATCACCTGGGCCAGCGGCAGGGACACGGCGATGATGGGGACGATGATGCCGCATACCTTGGCCGAGCTCTCGAGCATCTTGGGGACGTCGGCAAAGCCCAGGCGCTTCTGGTGGAAGCCGATCAGCACCGTCATCGTCACCGCCACGGCAGCCGACTCGGTCGGTGTGAACACCCCCGAATAGATGCCGCCGAGGATCACGGTCGGCACTGCAAGCGCCCACCGTGCCGACCATATCGTCCTGATCCAGCGCTTGAAGGAGAAGCGATCGCCTTCCTGCTCGAAGCCATACACCCGGTTGAGCACGATGTTGGTGACCATCACCGACAACATGATCATGATCCCCGGAATCAGCGCCGCCAGAAACAGGGTCGAGACCGAGATTCCGAGCACCAGGCCGATGATGATGTAGGCGATCGAGGGCGGAATCAGGATGCCGGTACACGCCCCCGATGCGACCAGGGCCGAGGCGGCCGCAAGCGGGTAGCCGCGCTCCACCAGGCGGCTGATCGTCATCCGCCCGACGGCGGCGGCGCCGGCAGCGTCCGAGCCCGAGATGCAGGCGAAGAAGCCGCAGCCGAGGGTCGTCGAGCAGCCCAGTCCGGTGCGCACCCCGCCGACGCTGGCTTCGGCGACGTCGAGCAGCTTGTCGGACAGGCCCGAGCGCACCAGTGCGTCACCGGTAAGGATGAAGAGTGGCACCGCGATGAGGGCGAAGTGGTCTATGCCCTCGAAAAGCCCTTCCCCGAGCATGCTCGTCGGGATGACGCCGGTCGCGTAGACCATGGCCAGCGTGCCAAGGCCCAGCGACACCCAGATCGGCGTACCGATCAGGACCAGAACGATCAGCAGGGTAAGCGCGACATAGAACTCGACGCCGAGCGTCATTGCCGCATCCTGCATTAGCATGAAATCCATTTCGGCTCCCCTCAGTCGAACAGCTTGTGACCTTCGAAAGGCGCACGTCCCGCCCTCAGGTCCTTGATGTCGCGGCGCATCGATTGCAGTACCCGAAGCACGATGCAGGTGAAGCCGAACGGAACCGCGGTCAGGAACCACACCTGACTGACCCCGAGGCCGGGTGTGACCGAGCCGAATCTCAGCGAGGTCAGCACCGGTTCGATCGACAGGTGAAGTGCGAACACCGCGAACACCAGCGTGAAGAAGTCGGCCAGCAGCCAGGAGAACGCCCGCACCCTGGCCGGCATGTAATGGATCAGGGCGTCGATGCGGATGTGCAGGCGGTCACGCACGGCGTAGGCGGCGGCGATCCACGTCAGGTAGATGAAGGCGTAGCGCGCCAACTCCTCGCCCCATACCGACGAATACGACAGCACGAAGCGGCGCACGACGTCGACCGCGATGACGGCAATGATCGTGGCGTAGAAGAACAGCAGCAGCCAGCGTTCGCCGTTGCGATCGATCCGCGCAAGCCAGCCTTGCGGCGGCTGGCCTTGCGCGTCGCCACCGTCAGGCATGGCGCTTGTCGGCTGGCTGCTCACGAGACGTCCTGGACGTAGTAGTTGCCCTTCGTGTTGGCCGCCTCGAGGAGCTTGTCGAACTGGGCGAGCGAACCGGCAAACTCGGCCTTCATTTCGTCCCAGGCCGGCAACTGGTAGCCACAGCGGTCGACCCATTGCTTGATCTCGTCTGCGGTCGGCACGTAGATCTGGACGCCGGCCTGGCGCAGTTGATCCATGGCGTAGGCGCGGGACGCGGGTACCCGTGCGAGGTTCTGGCGGAAGGTGACGTCAGCCGCTGCGTCGATGCCCGCCTGGATGTCCTTGGGCAGGCCGTTGAACCACTCCAGGTTGCACGAGTAGATCTGGGAGTCGGGTACCGAACGGATCGTCGAGATCGAGTGCAGGGTCTCGGCGAAGCCGAAGATCTGCAGGGCCTGCAGGCTCGGGTCGAGGGCGTCGGCAACGCCTTGCTTCATCGCCGAACTGGTCTCGCCCCAGGCGACCGGTGTCGGGTTGGCGCCGGCCAGGCGATAGAACTGCTGCAGTACCTTCGAAGACGGCACGCGGAACTTGATGCCGGCGATGTCGTCGGGCACCGCAACAGGCTTGTCCCGAAGTCCCTTGCGGATGGCGACTGTGCGTGGGTCGATGCAGACATACATCAGGGGCTTGAAGCCGCGCGCCTCGACCGCCGGATGCACGAGGGTGCGCCAGGCGGTGGAAGTCACCAGATTCACGAACTGCTGGTTGTCGCCGCAGAAGTAGGGGATGTTGATCAGATCGACTGCCGGGGCGAAAGGCGCAAAATTCGAAATCGAGTGCATTGCGATCGGCACGGTGTTGTTCTGCACCTTGCTCGCCAGGGCGCCGCCGACACCGAGCTGGCCGCCGGGGGCGAGCTTGATGTAGAGGTTCCCGTTGGTGAAGTTCTGCAGGTTCTCCTTGAAGTCCAGCTGCATCATCGGATAGGTCCGGCTGGCACCGAGAACGTATTCGGTTGCCATGATTGCCTGGAACTTGGCCTTGCCCTCGCGATCCTTCTCTTCGGACGCGACCTGCGCCATGGCCTCGTCGGAGAAGAGCGCGCCGGCGCCGACGCCGGCCACCGCTGCAGTGAAGCCGAAACGCCCGGCGACCTGGAAGAAACGGCGACGCTCGATCATTTCGGGCGCGTTCTGACGGCTGCTGTTGTTCATTTGGTGTCTCCTTCGGTGGTGGTGGTGTCCGCGGGGGTGTTGTTTTCCCTCCGCTGTTCTTCAAGCAGGCAGGCGCCGAGCGCAAGGCCCAGCGTCAATGCGAGAAGCAGGGCGAGCGCGATTTCGGGAATCAGCGGTAACTGGCTGAAACCGAAGCTGATGTGCAGTTTTCCGCTGACGATGGCGGCCCAGAAGAGGACGAAGAGCACTCCGGCAACCCTGAGCAGCACTCTTGCGGCGGGCGCCATTCCTTCACGGGATGGAAGTTGCGGCATTGGCCTGTCTCCGTATGTTTTTCTAGAATGTAAGCGATTACATTTTGTAGGTTCATCGTAGGAGGGCAGGGTCCTCCTGTCAAGAAGGGATTAAAAAAATTTTTGCGCGGATAAGTGAGCGGCGTATGGGCATGGCCTTTACCAAGCCCAAGGCTCGAAGGAAATCGCTATCATCCATTGGGGGAAGACTGGAGTGGCCATGAGCAATAGACGGAAGCGGTCGGGCGCCGGTAGTGAGACGCCGGGAATCGAAGACGTCGCCAATCTCGCAGGCGTGTCCACGGCGTCCGTCTCGCGTGCGTTGAACGATCCGGGACGGGTCAGGCCGGCCACGCGCAAGCGGGTGATGGAGGCCATCGAGCAACTCGGCTACGTCCCCGACGCTGCTGCTCGAGCGCTTTCCTCACGCCGGCTGCGCACGATCGGCGCAATCGTCCCGACGCTCGACAACGCGATCTTCGCCAGCGGCATCAACGCGCTGCAGCGCCGGCTCGCGCAGCGCGACTTCACGCTGCTCGTCGCATCTTCCGAATACGATCAAAGCGAAGAGCTCAGGGAGGCGAATGCCCTCATTGCACGGGGCGTGGACGGCATGATGCTGGTAGGTGCGGCACATCCCGCGGCTTTGTACGAAATGCTGGCGCGCAAGCCCTTGCCCTTCGTCAACTGCTGGACGTACTCGGCCGACACGCCCCATCCGTGCATTGGCTTCGACAACCGCCTGGCAATGCACCGGGTCGCCGACTATCTGCTGTCGCTGGGGCATCGCCGGATCGGCATGATCTCGGGCTTTACGGCGGAGAACGACAGGGCGCGCGAACGTCTTGAGGGGGTCAGGCAGGCGCTTGCCCGGCACGGCCTGGAAATCCGTCCCGGGCAATTGCTCGAGCGAGCATACGAGGTGCGCGACGGCCGCGAGGCCGCCCGGCTGTTGCTGCGCCTGCCCGAGCCCCCCACCGCGTTGATCTGCGGGAACGACGTGCTGGCCATGGGGGCCTTGTTCGAGGCCCAGGCTCAGGGCATCGCCGTTCCGCGTGCGCTGTCGATAGTCGGCTTCGACGATCTGCCGATCTCGGCGAACCTGGTGCCCGCGCTGACGACGGTGCGGGTGCCCGTGGGTGAGATGGGGCGGCGGGCCGCGGACTACCTGCTCGATCGCCTCGCCGGCCACGCTCCGCCGATGCATATCGAACTGGAAGCAGATCTGATCGTTCGCGGCACGACGGCGGCTCCCGCCAGAGACGATAGAGCCTGAGCTGTCCGGCCGATCGGTGCAGACCGGCCTTCCCGTTCACCCCGGTCGCCGGCCGACCAGCGGCGCGAGTTGCGCGACCAGCCCCGCGGGCGCGGCAATGCAGCCCCGGGCGTCGAGGAGGCTGGTCGTGACGCCGTCATCCAGGACGATCGTGCCCCCGGCCTCTCGCACCAGCAGGCAGCCGGCGGCCATGTCCCACGCTTTCATGCCGACCTGCCAGAAGCCGTCGACGCGACCGCTGGCGACGTAGGCGAGGTCCAACACCATCGACCCCGATCGTCGGACGCCCTGCGCCTCGGACAGCACAGCGTTGAGGCCGGGCAGGTAATCGTTCATCAGCGGCGAGCGCGGCTTCGGGAACACCGTGCTTACCAGCGCCTGATCGAGTCGCGTGCATGAGGAGACACGTAATGGCCGGTCGCCAAGAAATGCGCCACCATTCCGGATCGCGCTGAAGGTTTCTCCCCGCAGAGGATCGATAATCACGCCGATGATTGGCTCGCGCTTGTAGAGGCAGGCCACCGAAACCGCAAAGTGGGGCAGGCCGTGGGCAAAGTTGACCGACCCGTCGAGCGGATCGATGACCCAGAGGAAGTCCGATTCACCGGTCGCGCCGGATTCCTCGGCCAGAATCGCGTCTTCCGGACGGGCGGAATGTATCGAGCCGATGGCCGCGGCCTCCGCCGCCCGATCGACCGAGGTCACCAGATCCCCCGGTCCCTTGTCGGCGACCTGCAGGTTGGCCCGGTCCTGCCAGCCGCTCACGATCTCGCGAGCCGCGGCGGCGGCGCTGCGCAGGGCGACATTGAGCAGCGTGGCATGCGATGTCGGTGGAATGTCCATGAGTTGAATTCCTTCAAGAGAAATAGGCGGCCGCGGACGCTCGCGGATCTGCCGTCGAGCCCGCGAGCGACGCGACGGGCCATGCCGATCGTCGGCTCGAGCGCGACGGCACGTTCATTCAGCTGTGCGTGCCCTGGTCGATACCTTGGAGGTATGTCCGGACGAGCGGTATCGCCTGCCTCCGACGCGCTTGTCAAGCGACGCGGCCCGGGTTCGCGAGTGCTGGATGCGGCCTCGCCTCGACCCGGTCGAAGTGCTGGAGGGATGTGGGCGATGGCGTGTCGACGGTCGAACCGGTGCAACAGTCAGGTAAGGTTCAGGCGCCGAGCGTGCGGCTCAGCAGCACCACGACCAGCATGTAGGAGGCGACGAAGAGCGCTTCGCTCGACATCAGCACGATCGGTTTCCAGCCCAGCGCGGCGAGCTTTTCGAGCGAGGTCTTGACGCCGAGGGCGGCGATGGAGATCACCAGGCACCAGCGCGACACGGTCGAGCTGATGTCGATGACTTCCTGGGGCAGCCAGCCCATGCTGTTGATCGCGGCCAGTGCCGCGAACACGACCAGGAACAGCGGCAGGATCGGGGTCTTGGTGCCGACGGTTTCGGACTGCTTGCGCTGGGTGTGGAAGCTCAGCGCCAGGATCACCACCACCGGCATCAGCATGGCGACGCGGAACATCTTCGCCAGCGTGGCCGAGTCGCCCACCTCGGGCGAGATGATCAGGCCGGCGCCGACGACCTGGGCGACGTCGTGGATCGAGCCGCCGAGGAACAGGCCGGCCTCGGCGACGTTCATGTCGAGCGC
>JBFGUQ010000063.1:0-9372 GCA_041565515.1 Rhodocyclaceae bacterium
ACCGGCGTGTGAGCGAGCCTGTGGCGAGCTTTGGCGCGCGGCCCGTCATGGCCGACGACATGGCCCGTAGACGCGACGAGGGCCCGCATTGCTGTGGGCCCTCGCATGTTCTGGTGCCGGATAGAGGAGTCGAACCCCCGACCTTCGCATTACGAATGCGCTGCTCTACCAACTGAGCTAATCCGGCGAAGACCGCGGAATATACAACAGAGCTCGGCGCGCTTCAACCGCAGGCGCGAATTCGCGTCTTGCCCCGAATCGCCCGGGGGCGGCCACGATCCAACGAGCAGCGCCGGACGGCCAAGATTCCTGAGATAATTGCGCGGGCAGCTCATCTGGGGGATTTGAATGCGCGTTGGAACGAGAGCCGAAGCAAGGGCGGCGTCGATGGCACCAAGACCGCTTTTCGCGGCACGCTGAATTTCGCCGAGCCCACGACGGCCTTCCGATGCCGAACCCGCCGCCAGGCGGGCCGAGCACCCGACGTACCGGAAACGGCGGCGGCGCGCGCGATTACCGGCCTTCTCGTCCGATCCAGCCGTATTCAATGGAGCTTCCTTCCACCCGCCCAAGGTCCGAGCCACTGCGCCGGGGCTTGCGGGCTGCGCGGATACCCATCCGGCCATATGTCATATTTCAATGAGGGGAAACGAATGACGACCGAGAAATCCAGAATCATCTACACGCTCACGGACGAAGCGCCTTTGCTGGCGACCTGCGCCTTCTTGCCGATCGTCCGGACCTTTACCGGGCCGGCCGGCATCGAGATCGAGAAGAGCGACATCTCCGTCTCGGCTCGCGTTCTCGCTGAATTCCCCGAGCACCTGACCGACGCACAGAAGGTCCCGAACACCCTCGCCGACCTGGGCCGCCGCACCCTGCTGCCGGAAACCAACATCATCAAGCTGCCCAACATCAGCGCGTCGGTCTCTCAGTTGAAGGCCTGCATCAAGGAGTTGCAGGAAAAGGGCTACAAGATCCCCAACTATCCGGAAGACCCGAAGACCGACGAGGAAAAGGAGATCAGGGCCCGCTACGGCAAGTGTCTCGGCTCGGCGGTCAACCCGGTCCTGCGTGAAGGCAACTCCGACCGCCGCGCGCCGGCCGCGGTCAAGAATTTCGCCCGCAAGCATCCGCATTCGATGGGCGAGTGGAAGCAGTGGTCGCAGACCCACGTGTCGCACATGCACCGCGGCGACTTCTACCACGGCGAGAAGTCGATGACGCTCGACCGCGCCCGCAGCGTGAAGATGGAGCTCGTCACCAAGTCGGGCAAGACCGTCGTGCTCAAGCCCAAGGTTTCCCTGCAGGACGGCGAGATCGTCGACTCGATGTTCATGAGCAAGACGGCGCTGTGCGAGTTCTACGAAAAGGAACTCGACGATTGCCGCGAGGCGGGCATCCTGTTCTCGCTGCACGTGAAGGCGACGATGATGAAGGTCTCGCACCCGATCGTCTTCGGCCACTGCGTGAAGATCTACTACAAGGAAGCCTTCGAGAAGCACGGCAAGCTGTTCGACGAACTCGGCATCAACGTCAACAACGGCATGGTCGACCTCTACGACAAGATCGCCAAGCTGCCCGAGTCCCAGCGCGAAGAGATCGTTCGCGACCTGCACGCCTGCCAGAAGGACCGCCCGGCGCTGGCGATGGTCGATTCGGCCAAGGGCATCACCAACTTCCATTCGCCCAACGACATCATCGTCGACGCCTCGATGCCGGCAATGATCCGGGCAGGCGGCAAGATGTGGGGCGCCGACGGCAAGCAGTACGACTGCAAGGCCGTGATGCCCGAATCGACCTTCGCCCGCATCTACCAGGAGATGATCAACTTCTGCAAATGGCACGGCAACTTCGACCCGCGCACGATGGGCACGGTGCCGAACGTCGGCCTCATGGCGCAGAAGGCCGAGGAGTACGGCTCGCACGACAAGACCTTCGAGATCCCCGAGGCGGGCACGGCCAACATCACCGATCTCGAAACCGGAGAGGTGCTGCTGTCGCAGGACGTCGACCAAGGCGACATCTGGCGCATGTGCCAGGTCAAGGACGCGCCGATCCGCGACTGGGTCAAGCTCGCCGTCACCCGCGCGCGCAATTCGGGCATGCCGGCGGTGTTCTGGCTCGACCCCTACCGTCCGCACGAGAAGGAGCTGATCAAGAAGGTGGAGACGTACCTCAAGGATCACGACACCAGCGGCCTCGAGATCTACATCATGTCGCAGGTGCGGGCGATGCGTTACACGCTCGAGCGCGTGATCCGCGGACTCGACACGATCTCGGTGACCGGCAACATCCTGCGCGACTACCTGACCGACCTGTTCCCGATCATGGAACTGGGCACCTCGGCCAAGATGCTGTCGATCGTGCCGCTGATGAACGGCGGCGGCATGTACGAGACCGGTGCCGGTGGATCGGCGCCCAAGCACGTGCAGCAGCTGACCCAGGAAAACCACCTGCGCTGGGATTCGCTCGGCGAATTCCTTGCCCTGGCGGTGTCGATGGAAGACCTCGGCATCAAGACCGGCAACACCAAGGCCAAGATCCTCGCCAAGACGCTCGACGAGGCCACCGGCAAGCTGCTCGACGAGAACAAGTCGCCGTCACCGAAGACCGGCCAGCTCGACAACCGCGGCAGCCAGTTCTACCTGGCGATGTTCTGGGCCCAGGCCCTCGCCGCTCAAAGCGAGGACGCCGAGCTGAAGGCACATTTCGCGCCCCTTGCAGCGAGGCTGGCCGAAAACGAGCAGAAGATCGTGGAAGAGCTGAACTCGGTGCAGGGCAAGCCGGCGGACATCGGCGGCTACTACAAGGCAGACGCGGAGAAGACGAAGGCGGTCATGCGACCGAGCAAGACGTTCAACGCCGTGCTTGCCGCCGCATCGGCCTGACCAGGGTTCCTTCTCGCGGCAAGCTCGAAGCCCACGTGCCCCGCACGTGGGCTTCATCATTTTGGGGACCAGGCTCGCCTCGTCGATGAACTTCCGCCGGTCGCGGGAGGCAGTTCGTCGGCCGCGGACCAAGAGCGAGGCCAGCGCGAGTTCATCGGGTTGGCCGGGCGCCGGAACATGCGGTCGTGCCGGAGCCAGGCCGCCGTGCAAGCCCGCCGAGGCCATCGACGCGGATCGACATGATCTGCGCCGGGCTTCCCGGAACCGTGCCTCGATCGACCGGAGCGTGCGAAGCCATTAACATTGCGCACTGCAACAAATATTCGGCATGCGCCCCCGATGGAACTCCTCACCCAGATCATCCTGCAGGCCGGCCGCTCGGCGGTCGAGCTCGCCCTCTTCGTGCTGCTGCCGATCATGGTCGTGATGCTGTCGCTGATGCGGCTGCTCGAAGCGCGCGGCGTGCTCGACTGGCTGGTATTGCGGCTGGCGCCGCTGCTGCGGCCGGTCGGCCTGACCGGACTCGGCATCTTCGCTGCGCTGCAGATCAACTTCGTCAGCTTCGCCGCGCCGATGGCGACACTGACGATGATGGAAAGCCGCGGCGCCTCCGATCGCCACCTAGCGGCCACGCTGGCGATGGTGCTGGCGATGGCGCAGGCCAACGTCACCTTCCCGATGGCGGCGATGGGGCTCGCCTTCGGCCCGGCGCTGGCGCTGTCGATGATCGGCGGACTGGTTGCCGCGGCGGCGACCTACCACGGCTTCGGTCGCCGCCTCTCGCCCACCGAGGGCCTGGTCGACGAAACCCTGCGCCATCCGGTGGCGGAGGATGCCAAGGGCGTGCTAGACCTCATCAACCGTGCCGGCGCGGAGGCGTTCAGGATCTCGGTGGGGTCCATCCCCATGCTGGTGCTGGCCCTGGTGGCAGTGATGGCGCTGCGCGCCTTCGGCGCGATCGACGCGCTCACCAGCGCACTGCGCCCACTTCTCGCCCTGCTCGACATCGACCCGGCCCTTATCCTGCTGACCCTGACGAAGGTCATCGCCGGCGGGACGGCCGTCATGGGGGTACTGGACGAGATGCTCGACAGCGGTGCGGCGAGCGTGTCACTCCTCAATGCCAGCGCCGGCTTCCTGATCCATCCGCTGGACGTGGCCGGCGTTGCCGTGCTGATCTCCGCCGGGCGACGCGTGGCGGCGGTGTGGAAGCCGGCCGCGATGGGCGCGGCCGTCGGCGTGCTGGTGCGCACGCTCGGCCACGCGATGCTGTAGCCGAGGGGCCTGATATGCTTCGGTGCTTTAGGCCAAGGCCATGAGGAACCGATCATGATCGCCGCCCTGACCCTGCTCCTCGTCTTCCAGCTCGTCGGTGAAGTGGTCGCGCGCGCCTTCAGCCTGCCGATACCCGGCCCGGTAATCGGCATGGGCCTGCTCTTCGTCGCACTGCTCGTCCGTGGCGGTCCGAACGAAGACCTGCGCCAGACCGCGGGAACCCTGCTGCAGCACCTGTCGCTGCTGTTCGTGCCTGCGGGCACCGGCATCGTGATCTACGGCGATCGGCTCGCCGCGGAATGGCTGCCGCTGGTGGTCGCGCTGGCCGGGAGCACCTTGCTGGCGCTTGCGGTGACCGCGCTGGTGCTGCATCTCATGACGCGCACTCGCACGACGGCCGGGGAGACCCCCCGATGACGTCCGAACTCGGTGAAATCTGGGTCTACCTGTCGACCTCGCCCCTGCGCGGGCTCACGCTGACCCTGCTCGCCTACCAGGCCGCGTTCTGGATCTACAGGCGCACCGACTTCCACCCCCTCGCCAATCCGGTGCTGCTGGCGGTGGCGATGTTGGCGACGATACTGTTGCTCACCGCCACGCCCTACCAGCTGTACTTCGAGGGCGCGCAATTCGTGCACTTCCTGCTCGGTCCGGCAACGGTGGCGCTGGCGATTCCCCTCCACGCACAATGGCCCCGTCTCAAG
The DNA here is from genome assembly GCA_041565515.1 of Rhodocyclaceae bacterium. Taxonomy (GTDB): domain Bacteria; phylum Pseudomonadota; class Gammaproteobacteria; order Burkholderiales; family Rhodocyclaceae; genus Thauera. Next base: position 4,871 of record JBFGUQ010000063.1, read on the forward strand.
GCGATGGCCGGGCCGCTGTGCGTGGCGCTGGTGCTGGGCTCGCTCACCGCTGCGATGTCGGCCTGGGGCCTGGGGGCGCTGCTCGGCGCCAGCCGCGAACTGGCGATGTCGCTGGCGCCCAAGAGCGTCACCACGCCGATCGCGATGGCGGTGGCCGAGCGTCTCGGCGGCCTGCCCTCGCTCACCGCGGTGCTGGTGATCAGTACCGGCATCCTCGGCGCCGTCGCGGCGCGCACGATCTACCGCTGGCTGCGGATCGACGACGATGCGGTGCGCGGCTTCGCCATCGGCCTGGTCTCGCACGGCATCGGCACCGCCCGCGCCTTCCAGGTGAGCGAACGGGCGGGCGCCTTCGCCGCGCTGGCGATGGGGCTGAACGGACTGCTTACCGCGCTGTCCCTGCCGTGGATACTGCCCTGGGTCGAGCGTCTGCTCGCCGGCTGAGTCCGCCTCGGCCAAAAGCCGCCCCGACCACCCACGAAGGACGCTGCACGTGCTCACTGCCGCCTACCGCTGGATCGACCGCACAATCCTCGAACTCGGCCGAGAGATGCGCCTGTCGTATCTGCCGCCGCTGATGGTATATGCCGCGGCAGGCGTTTCCGGCCTCACCGGCATCGTCGGCACCTTCTTCGTCAAGGACTACCTCGGCCTGTCGGCCGCATTCCTTGCCGCGCTCGGCTTCTGGGCCGGCATTCCGTGGGCGCTGAAGATGCCGATCGGGCACCTCGTCGACCTCATGTGGCGGCACAAGGCGGGCCTGGTCTATCTCGGCGCCACCCTGATCGCGGCGAGCCTGGCGATCATGATCGGGCTCATCGGCGAGCCCGACGCGATGCGCGCGATCATGCCGATCGAGGCGTGGTTCGTGCTTTCGGTGCTGCTGTCCCCGGTCGGCTACGTGATGCAGGATGCGGTGGCCGACGCGATGACGGTGGAGGCCGTGCCGCGCATCGACGAGCACGGCGAGCCGATCCGGCCCGAAGTGCTGCGCCTGATGCATACGACGATGCAGATGCTCGGCCGCGTGGCGATCATCGGCGGCACGGTGATCGTCGCCCTCGCCAACGTGGCGCTGTTTCAGGGTTCCGAAACCCTGCCCGAAGCCGACAAGGTCGCGATCTACCTGCGCATCTACGAGCTCGCACTGATCATCCCCCTGCTGTCGGTGAGCGGCGTGCTCTTTGCCGGCATCCTGAAGCGGCGCGAGGCGCGCCGGCTGCGTGCACTCGGGCGCAGCGAGGACGAGGTCGCGCGCCTCGTGCATGAGCCGGAAGAGAAGACCACGCCGAACTGGTGGATCCTCGGCGGCAGCGCGGTATTCGTCGCGATCACGCTCACGGTCGGCCTGTCGGGCATTCCCTACGGGCAGGAGATCATCTTCGCCGGTTCCTTCGCCATCATCGGCTTCATGATCACCCGGCTGCTGCGCGAGCTCTCGCCCGAGGCCGCGCGCACGTTGCTGGGCACGGTGATCATCATCTTCGTGTTCCGCGCCATGCCGGGCCCGGGCGCAGGTGCGAGCTGGTGGATGATCGACGACCTCGGCTTCGACCAGTCCTTCCTTTCCCGGCTGGACCTCATCACCAGCACCCTGACCCTGGCCGGCCTGTTCCTGTTCCGCCGCTTCATGGCGGAGAAGTCGATCGCGCAGATCGTCGTCTTCCTGACTCTTGCCGCGACCGTGCTGACGCTGCCGATCATCGGCATGTTCCACGGCCTGCACGAATGGACCGCGGCGGCGACCGGCGGGGTCGTCGACGCCCGCTTCATCGCCATCGCCAACACAGCCCTCGAGTCGCCACTCGGCCAGGTGTCGATGGTGCCGATGCTGGCCTGGATCGCCAACTCCGCGCCGGCCCACCTCAAGGCCACCTTCTTCGCCGTGATGGCCTCGTTCACCAACCTGGCGCTGTCGGCCTCGCAACTCGGCACCAAGTACCTGAACGAGATCTACACCGTGACCCGGGAAGTGAAGGATGCCGTGAGCGGCGCGGTCACGGTGCCCGCCGACTACAGCGAGCTCGGGCTCCTGCTCGTCACCGTCACCCTGATCGGCCTGCTGCTGCCGCTCGGGGCGATCGGGTTTGCGCGCCTGGCCGGCCTGCGCAGCGCCTGAGCGCCGCCCTGGCCGGGGCGGTGCCGGTGCGGCCCAGTGCATTGCCTTCGGCGCGCGGCTGGCGGACACTTGAGGCCATCCAATACCCGGGAGGCCCGCGATGACACCCAGCTCGGTTCACGACATCCGCAACCTCGCCCTGTTCGGGCATGCCGCGAGCGGCAAGACGACCCTGGTCGAGGCGCTGCTCGCGGCCGCGGGTGAAATCGGTGCCGCCGGCAGCGTCGAGCGCGGCGACACGGTCGCCGACTTCGACCCCCAGGAGAAGTCGATGGGGCACTCGCTCCACGCATCCCTGGTGCATCTCGAGAGCTCGGGGCACTGGATCAACCTGCTCGACACCCCGGGCCTGCCCGACCTCGCCGGGCGTGCGCTGGTGGCGCTGCCGGCGGTCGAAACCGCCGCCATCGTGATCAACGCCGCCGCCGGCATCGAGAGCGGCACGCGGCGCATGATGACCGCGGCGGAGGGCAAGTGCCGCATGATCGTGGTGAACAAGATCGATTCGGCCAATACCGACTTCGCCGCCCTGATGGACGCCATCGCCGCCGAGTTCGGCCGGGAATGCCTGCCGATCAACCTGCCCTCGGCCGACGGCAGCCGCGTCATCGACTGCTTCTTCGCTCCCGAACTCGACGCCGAGGCGGCGTTCTCGAGCGTCGGCGCCGCACACGACGCGATCGTGGACCAGATCGTCGAGCTCGACGAGGCGCTGATGGCCAAGTATCTCGAGCAGGGCGAATCGCTCGACCCCGAGCAACTGCACGCCCCCTTCGAGCAGGCCTTGCGTGAAGGCCACCTGATCCCGGTGTGTTTCGTGTCCGCCCGCAACGGCGCCGGCGTGCGCGAACTGCTCGAGATTCTGGGCAGGCTCGCACCCGACCCGACCGAGGGCAACCCGCCCGCCTTCCTCAAGGGAGAGGGTGCGGCGGCGAAGCCGGTCCAGGTCAGCGCCGCCGCCGACGGCCACGTGGTCGCCCATGTGTTCCAGATCGCCAACGATCCGTATCGCGGCAAGCTCGGCCTGTTCCGCATCTACCAGGGCCGCGTCACACCCAGCTCGCAACTCTACATCGGCGACGGGCGCAAACCCTTCAAGGTCGCGCATCTGCTCCGCATGCAGGGCAAGAACGCGGTCGAGGCGCCGATCGGCGTGCCGGGCGACCTGTGCGCCGTCGCGCGCGTCGACGAGATCCAGCGCGACGCCGTGCTGCACGACTCGCACGACGAGGACTACTTCCATCTCGCCCCGGTGCCCTACCCGCAGCCGGTGTATGGCCTGGCGCTGATCGCGAGCAAGCCGGCGGACGAGCAGAAGCTGTCCGAAGCGCTCACCCGGCTGACCGACGAGGATCCCTGCCTGGAGGTGAGCTTCGACCATCGCAACCGACGCACCGTGGTGCGCGGCCTCGGCGAGCAGCACATCAAGATCGTGCTGGAGGAACTCGCCGCCCGATGGAACCTGCAACTCGACACCGCGGCACCGAGCATTCCCTACCGCGAGACGATCTCGATCACCGCCGAGGCGCGCTATCGGCACAAGAAGCAGAGCGGAGGCGCGGGCCAGTTCGGCGAAGTCGCGCTGCGGGTCGAACCGCTGGCGAGCGGCGCCGGGCTGGAGCTTGCGGACGAGGTCAAGGGTGGCGCCATCCCGACCAACTTCATGCCGGCGGTCGAGAAAGGCGTGCGCCAGGCCCTGGCCGAGGGCGCTTTCGCCGGCTTCCCGATTCACGATCTGCGCGTGGTAGTGACGGACGGCAAGCATCACGCCGTCGACTCCAACGAGGTGTCCTTCAGCACCGCCGCGCGCCATGCGCTGGTCGAGGCGGTGCTCGCGGCCAAGCCGCGGGTGCTCGAGCCCCTGCTCGACGTGCAGGTGAAGGTGGCCGACCACTTGTTCGGCGAAGTCAGTGCCGAACTGGCCGGCCGCCGCGGGCGCCTCACCGACACCGACAGCCCGGCCGCGGGCTGGACGCTGATTTCGGCGCGCGTGCCGATGGCGGAGCTCGACGGCTTCGAGAGCCGTCTCAAGGCGATCTGTGCCGGCGAGAGCGAATTCGTCATCCAGGCGGGCGGCTACGAACCGGCGCCAGCCGACGTGCAGAGCCAGCTCGCGCGTGCGCACTCCAGCCATGCGAGCGCCAATGGCGGGCACTGAGCTGCAAGCCGCAAAGCCGCGCCCGGCACGGGCCCGGCAACGGCGGCACCGCGCGGGGGCGGGAGCATGAGACTCAGCGAGGCTCAGCGCGCCTACTGGCGGCGCAACCTGTGGCTGACGCTATCGCTGCTGACGATCTGGGCCGCCGTTACCTTCGTGACCGGCTATTACGCGGCCGAGCTCAACGCGCTCAGCTTCCTCGGCTTCCCGCTCGGCTTCTATGTG
>JBFGUQ010000064.1:0-9341 GCA_041565515.1 Rhodocyclaceae bacterium
ATGTCCACCGCATGGACGAAGGCGCCGATCACCGCGCCGTCGGGACCGACGTCGGGTACCAGGGTGCTGCGAGCGTGGCGGGTGAGGCCGTCGGGGTCGGCGAGCGAATACTCGTAGGTCACCTCTTCGCCCTCGAGGGCCCGGCGCACCGCATCTTCGACGGTGTCGAACACCTTCTGGCCGATGACCTCGCGGATCGGCCTGTCGGCCATGGTCTCGCTGGTCCAGCCGAACCATTCCGCGTAGCGCCGGTTGGCATAGCGGTAGGTCCAGGTATGGTCGAAGTAGGCGATGTGGGCGGGGATCGTATCGGTGATCTGGCGCAGCCTGGCCTCGCTGAAGCGCAGCGCGGCGGTGATCTTGCGGTTGTCCTCGATGGCGGCGGTGAGTTCGGCATTGGCGGTCACCAGTTCCGCGGTGCGGCGCTGGATATGCTCCTCGAGTTCGGCGTTCTGGCGCGCGATCTGCTTGCGCTGGGACTCGGCTTCGGTGATGTCCGAGTACAGCGCGATGAAGCCCCGGTGCGGCAGCGGAAAACCGCGGATCGACAGCACCGTGCCGTCGGGTCGGCGGCGGCGCGTCTCGTGGGCCTTGAAGGCCCGCGCCGCGGCGACGCGCTCGGCCACCTGGGTCTCGGGGTCGCCCGGTCCGTATTCGCCACGCGCCGCGTTGTGGCGGATGAAGGCCTCGAAGGGCACGCCCGGCTCGGCCAGGTAATCGGGGAAGTCGAGCAACATCAGGAAGCTGCGATTGCAGGTCACCAGCCTCAGATCCTGGTCGAAGACGGTCACCCCGCGGTCGAGCAGGTCCAGCCCCGCCGTCATCATCTCGCGGTAGCGCCGGTCGCTGATCCCGCTGCGTTTGCTGCCATCCGCGGCCGTCATTGCCTTTTCCGTCGTCATGCCGATCCACTCGCTGCTGCATCCCCGTGCGTTCCGGGTACCTGCTGATTCTAGTCGTGGCCTCCACCGGCGTGAGGTCTCGACAACATTCAGTACATTCGCCCGAAACTGGTGACAAGTTTGTTTGCGATCCTGCTCCTGCGGTTCGATTCGATGGCTGGTCGGGATGAAGGCTCCGACTTGCCGGCAGGTTTCATCCGGAAGACCAAGGCATGGAGGAGTAGAGAGTGTCGAGCAATCCTTACGAGCAGGGACTGGGCAAGAACGCGGCCAACTTCGTACAGCTGTCCCCCCTCAGTTTCATCGAGCGCAGCGCCCATGTTTATCCCGATCGCACCAGCGTGATCCACGGCGCGCGCCAATTCACCTGGAAGCAGACCTACGAGCGCTGCCGCCGTCTGGCGAGCGCGCTGCGCCAGCACGGGATCGGCCGCGGCGACACCGTGGCGGTGATGCTGCCCAACGTGCCGGCGATGTTCGAGGCGCATTTCGGCGTGCCGATGGCCGGCGCGGTCCTCAACACGCTGAACACCCGCCTTGACCCGGAGGCGATCGCCTTCATGCTCGCCCACGGCGAGGCCAAGGTGCTGATTACCGATCCCGAATTCGCCGCCATCGTCGGCCCGGCACTCGACAGGCTCGACGGCCCGCGGCCGCTGGTGATCGACGCGCTCGACGCCGAATACCCGGGCACCGATCGTCTCGGCGACATCGAGTACGAGGACTTCATCGCCGCCGGCCATTCGGAGTTCGACTGGCAACTGCCGGCCGACGAGTGGGACGCGATCGCGCTCAACTACACGTCCGGCACCACCGGCAATCCCAAGGGCGTGGTCTATCACCACCGCGGCGCCTACCTGAACGCCGCCTCCAACATCATCAGCTGGGGCATGCCGCAGCATGCGGTGTACTTGTGGACGCTGCCGATGTTCCACTGCAACGGCTGGTGCTTCCCCTGGACGATGGCGGCCAACGCCGGTGTGAACGTATGCCTGCGCAAGGTCGATGTGGCGCTCATCTACGAGCTCATCCGCCGCCACGGGGTCAGCCATTTCTGCGGCGCCCCGATCGTGCACGGCATGCTCATCAATGCCAACGAGGCGCTGCGCGCCGGCATCGGCCACAAGGTCTCGGCCCTCATCGCCGGCGCCGCGCCGCCGGCCGCGATCATCGAAGGCATGGAGCGCATCGGCTTCGACATCACCCACGTCTATGGGCTGACGGAGACCTACGGTCCGGCCTCGGTGTGCGCCAAGCACCCGGCCTGGGATGAACTGCCGATCGACAAGCGCGCCGAGCGCAATGGTCGCCAGGGCGTGCGCTACCACATGCAGGAAGCCATCACCGTGCTCGATCCCGAGACCATGCAGCCGGTGCCGGCCGACGGCGAAACCATGGGCGAGATCATGTTCCGCGGCAACCTGGTCATGAAGGGCTATCTGAAGAACGCCAAGGCCACGGACGAGGCCTTCGCCGGCGGCTGGTTCCGCACCGGCGACCTGGCGGTGATGCATCCGGACGGCTACGTCAAGATCAAGGACCGCTCCAAGGACGTGATCATCTCGGGGGGCGAGAACATCTCCTCGCTCGAGGTCGAGGAAGTGCTCTATCGCCACCCGGCGGTGATGACCGCCGCCGTCGTCGCCAAGCCCGACGACAAATGGGGCGAGGTGCCGGCGGCCTACATCGAGGTGAAGGAAGGGGCCGAGGTCACCACCGAGGACATCGTCGCCCACTGTCGCGAGCACCTCGCCCGCTACAAGGTGCCCAAGCAGATCGAGTTCTGCGTGCTGCCCAAGACCTCCACCGGAAAGATCCAGAAGTTCGTCCTGCGCGAGCAGGCCCGGTCCGCTTCGGCCATCGACTGAGGAGAGACCCGATGAAGATTCTCGTACCCGTCAAGCGCGTCGTCGATTACAACGTCAAGGTGCGCGTCAAGGCCGACCAGTCCGGCGTCGAACTGGCCAACGTCAAGATGGCCATGAACCCCTTCGACGAGATCGCGGTGGAAGAGGCGGTGCGCCTCAAGGAAGCCGGCAAGGCGAGCGAGGTGGTGGTGGTGTCCTGCGGCGCGGCGCAGTGCCAGGAGACCCTGCGCGCGGCGATGGCGATCGGCGCCGACCGCGGCATCCTGGTGCAGTCGGACACCGAACTGCAGCCACTGGCGGTGGCCAAGCTGCTGGCGGGGCTGGTCGAGAGGGAAGCGCCCCAACTGGTCATCCTCGGCAAGCAGGCGATCGACGACGACGCCAACCAGACCGGCCAGATGCTCGCCGCGCTGCTCGACTGGCCGCAGGCGACCTTCGCCTCCAAGGTGGAAGCGGCAGCCGACTCGGTGAAGGTCACGCGCGAGATCGACGGCGGCCTCGAGACCCTCGAGCTGCCGCTGCCAGCGGTGGTCACCACCGACCTGCGCCTCAACGAGCCGCGCTACGCCACCCTGCCCAACATCATGAAGGCGAAGAAGAAGCCGCTCGACAGCGTCGCGCCGGCCGAGCTCGGCGTCGACGTGGCGCCGCGCCTGACCACCCTCAAGGTGGTCGAGCCGGCCGGTCGCAGTGCCGGCGTCATCGTGGGCGATGTCGCCCAGCTCGTCGACAAGCTCAAGAACGAAGCAAAGGTGATCTGACATGACTATCCTCGTTAACGCGGAACACGACAACACCGGCCTCAAGGCCGCCACCCTCAACACCGCCGCGGCGGCCAGCCAGCTCGGTGGCGAGATCCACCTGCTGGTCGCCGGCCAGGCCTGCGCCGACGCCTGCGCCGCAGCCGCCAGGCTCGCCGGCGTCGCCAAGGTGCTGTGCGCCGACGCCGCCCACCTGGCAGAGCAGGGCGCCGAGAACCTCGCCGCCCTGGTGCTCGGCCTGGTCAAGGACGGCGGCACCGAATACACCCACGTGCTGGTGCCGGCCACCACCTTCGGCAAGAACTTCGCGCCGCGGGTCGCCGCGCTGCTCGACGTCGCCCAGGTCTCCGACATCGTCGCGATCGAGTCGGCCGACACCTTCGTACGCCCGATCTACGCCGGCAACGCGCTCGCCACCGTTCGCAGCGCCGACGCGATCAAGGTCATCACCGTGCGCACGACCGCCTTCGACGCGGTCGCCGAGGGCGGGGCCGCCGCCATCGAGTCGGTGCCCGCCGGCACCGACGTCGGCAAGTCGAAGCTGGTCGGACGCGAACTCACCCAGTCCGCCCGTCCCGAACTCGGTGCGGCGAAGACGATCGTCTCCGGTGGCCGTGGCCTGGGCAGCGGCGACAACTATCGCAGCATGCTCGAGCCCCTCGCCGACAAGCTCAATGCCGCGCTCGGCGCCAGTCGCGCCGCGGTCGATGCCGGCTTCGTCCCGAACGACTACCAGGTCGGCCAGACCGGCAAGATCGTCGCCCCGCAGCTCTACGTCGCGGTCGGCATCTCGGGCGCGATCCAGCATCTGGCCGGGATGAAGGACTCCAAGGTGATCGTCGCGATCAACAAGGACCCCGAGGCGCCGATCTTCCAGGTCGCGGACTACGGCCTGGTCGGCGACCTGTTCGAGCTCGTCCCCGAACTGACCGCCTCCCTCTAGGCGCCCAATCGAAACCCGCCCGGGCCGACGCCCGGCGACCATCCCGCAAACCGCGGGAGGGCGCCGGCCGGCCCGCGACAACCGAACATCAAGGAGTGTGAGCATGAGCACCTACATCGCCCCCGTGCGCGAAATGCTGTTTGCCATGAACGAGCTGGCCGGGCTGGAGGAGATCTCCGCCCTGCCCGGCAACGAGGAGGTGAGCGCCGACCTGGTCGAGGCCATCCTCGACGAGGCGGGCAAGTTCGCCTCCGAAGTGCTGGCGCCGATCAACGCCTCCGGCGACCGCCAGGGCAACAAGTGGGACCGGGGCGCGGTGACGACGGCCGAGGGATTCCGCGAGGCCTACGCGGCCTTCTGCGAGACCGGCTGGAACGGCATGCCCGCGTCCGTCGAGTTCGGCGGCCAGGGGCTGCCGGTGACCGTGTCGACCGCGGTGCTGGAGATGTGGAAGTCGGCAAACATGTCGTTCTCGCTGTGCCAGATGCTGACCCTGGGCGCGGTGGAGGCGATCGCGCACCACGGCTCGGAGGCGCTCAAGGCGCGTTTCCTGCCGAACATGGTCGCCGGGACCTGGACCGGCACGATGAACCTCACCGAGCCCCAGGCCGGTTCCGATCTCGCCGCGGTGCGCACGAAGGCGGAGCCGCGCGGCGACGGCAGCTACGCGCTGTCCGGCACCAAGATCTTCATCACCTGGGGCGAGCACGACATGGCGGAGAACATCGTCCACCTCGTGCTCGCGCGCCTGCCAGACGCGCCGCCGGGCGTGAAGGGCATCTCGCTGTTCGTCGCGCCCAAGTTCCTGGTCAATGACGACGGCAGCCTGGGCGAGCGCAACGACCTCGAATGCGCCTCCATCGAGCACAAGATGGGCATCCACGCCAGCCCCACCGCGGTGATGGTGTTCGGCGACAAGGTCGGCGCCATCGGCCATCTCGTGGGCGAGCCCAACCGCGGCCTCGAGTACATGTTCACGATGATGAACCACGCCCGTCTGAACGTCGGCCTCGAGGGCGTGGCGATCGCGGAGCGGGCCTACCAGCAGGCGCTGGGCTATGCCCGCGAGCGCGTGCAGGGCCGCATCGTCGGCGATGCCTCGGGCGGGAAGAAGCCCATCCTGCACCATCCCGACGTGCGCCGCATGCTGATGGACATGAAGTCGCGCACCGAGGCCACGCGTGCCATTGCCTACTACGTCGCCGGCTGCATGGACCGTGCAAAGGGGCATGCCGACGAGAACGTGCGCCGTGCCAACCAGAGCCGACTCGAACTACTTACCCCGGTGGTCAAGGGCTGGTGCACCGAGGCGGCCCAGGGCGTGACCTGGAACGGCATCCAGGTCCATGGCGGCATGGGTTTCATCGAGGAGACAGGTGCCTGCCAGCACATGCGTGACGCGCGCATCACGACGATCTACGAGGGCACGACGGCGATCCAGGCCAACGACCTGATCGGACGCAAGGTCGCCCGCGAAGGCGGCCATGCGATGCGCGCCCTGCTCGAGGAGATGGGCGAGACCCGACGCGGTCTCCAAGACCATGCCGATACGCAGCTGCAGAAGTTCGGCACCGCGCTCGAGCGCGGCATCGCCGCCCTGCGCGAGGCTACCGAATGGCTGCTGGCCAACTACGAGGGCAGTCCCCAGGCCGCGGCGGCCGGTGCCGTGCCCTTCCTCAAGCTCGCCGGCACGGTCACCGGCGCCTGGCTGATGGCGCGCGCGGCGACGGTCGCCTTCGACCGCCTGAAGGAGGCGGATGGCGAGTTCTACGGCGCCAAGCTCGTCACCGCGCGCTATTTCGTCGAGCACGTGCTGCCCGAGGCCAACGGCTACCGCGACGCCATCGTGAACGGTGCCGAGTCGGTGCTGGCCCTGCCCGAGGCGCTGTTCTGATGGGTGTCACAGCCTGGATCGAAAGGAGGTTCCCATGACCCGCGAGGCAATGGAATACGACGTCGTGATCGTCGGCGCCGGCCCGTCCGGCCTGTCGACCGCGATCAGGCTGCGGCAGCTCGCCGAGCGCGAGGAGCGCGAGCTGTCGGTATGCGTGGTGGAGAAGGGCTCCGAGGTCGGTGCCCACATCCTCTCGGGTGCGGTGATCGAGCCGCGCGCCCTCGACGAGCTCGTTCCCGACTGGCGGGAGCGCGGTGCGCCGCTAAACACCGCCGTCACCGAGGACCGCTTCATGCTGCTGTCGGAGCAGGGCGCGCGCCGGTTGCCGACACCGCCGCAGATGCACAACGACGGCAACTACATCATCAGCCTCGGCAACTTCTGCCGCTGGCTGGGCGAGCAGGCCGAGGCCCTCGGGGTGGAGATCTACCCGGGCTTCGCCGCCGCCGAGGTGCTGTTCGACGACGACGGCGCAGTCAGCGGCATCGCCACCGGCGACATGGGTGTCGGCCGCGACGGCGAGCAAGGCCCCAACTACCAGCCCGGCATCGAGCTGCACGCGCGCCAGACGGTGTTCTCCGAAGGCTGTCGCGGCTCGCTGACGAAGACGCTGAGCGCGCGCTTCGACCTGCGCCGCGACGCCGAACCCCAGACCTATGGCCTCGGCATCAAGGAGCTGTGGGAGGTCGACCCGGCGGTGCACCAGCCCGGTCTCACGCTGCACACGGTCGGCTGGCCGCTGTCCTCCGACACCTACGGCGGCTCCTTCGTCTATCACCTCGAAGGCAATCTGGTCGCGGTCGGCTTCGTCGTCGGCCTCGACTACAGCAACCCCTACCTGTCTCCGTACGAGGAATTCCAGCGCTTCAAGACCCACCCCGAGATCCGCAAGACCTTCGAGGGTGGGCGGCGCATCTCATACGGTGCGCGTGCCTTGTCCGAGGGCGGGCTGCAGTCGGTTCCGCGTCTGAGCTTCCCCGGCGGGCTGCTGGTGGGCGACACCGCCGGCTTCCTCAACGTGCCCAAGATCAAGGGCACGCACATGGCGATGAAGTCGGGCATCGAGGCGGCCGAGGCGCTGTTCGCCCACCTGTCGCAGGAGGGGCAGGGCGGGCGCGAGGTCGGCACGTATCGGGAGCGGCTCGAGGCTAGCTGGCTGTGGGACGAGCTCTACACCGTGCGCAACATCCGCCCGTCCTTCCGCTGGGGCCTGTGGGGCGGCATCGCCTACAGCGCCATCGACACCTGGCTCCTGCGCGGTCGCGCGCCATGGACGCTGCGTCACCATGCCGATCACACGCAGCTGAAGAAGGCGGCCGAGAGCACCCCGATCGCCTATCCGAAGCCCGACGGCAAGATCAGCTTCGACCGCCTGTCCTCGGTCTTCATCTCGGCCACCAACCACGAGGAAGAGCAGCCCTGCCACCTGCGGCTGAAGGACGCCTCGGTGCCGATCGCCATCAACCTCGCGCTCTACGACGCCCCCGAGCAGCGCTACTGCCCGGCCGGCGTGTACGAGGTGGTGCGCGAGGCCGACGGCCCGCGGATGCAGATCAACGCCCAGAACTGCCTGCACTGCAAGACCTGCGACATCAAGGATCCGACCCAGAACATCGACTGGGCGGTGCCCGAGGGAGGTGGCGGGCCCAACTACCCGAACATGTAAGCGACCGACTGCGCAATCGATTTTCCACTCAAGAGGAGACACATCGTGTCCATGCAACGTCCTCACGGGGCCGAACACCCCTTCTGGCCACTCGGGCCCTTCAAGGTCCGCCTGCCCTTCGTCCATTACCGCTGGGAATACCCCGAGATGATCCAGGGTCTGATCATGTTCGTGGTCGGCCTGGCAATGATCCCGCTGCTGCAGAAATACCTCGCCATGCCCTACGAGGCGGCGCTGGCCTTCTGCGTGGTCTCCGGCATCGGCTACATGCTGCCGGCGCTGCTCGGCGTGCCCCTTGTGCCCGGCTGGATCACGCCGGCGATTCCGGTGGTGATCCTGTTCCTGCAGGGCTTCGAGCCGGGACCGGAGGCGATCCGCGCGCTGTTCGCGCTGCAGTTCGAGGTCTTCGTGATCTTCCTCGTCCTCGGCCTCACCGGGCTGGGCAACCGGCTCGTGACCATCATCCCCAACTCGCTCAAGTCGGGGATCATCATCGGCGCCGGCATCGCCGCGCTCATGGGTGAGCTCAAGACCGGTGGCCGCATCGACAACACGCCGATCTCGCTGATCGTCGGCTCGATCGTCTCGGCCTACGTGCTGTTCTCGCTGTCTTTCAAGAGCATCGTCGAGAAGAACGCACTCGCCAAGCGCATCGCCAACTTCGGCATGGTGCCGGGCATGATCCTGGCCATGCTGGTGGGCTGGGCGGTGGGCGAGTATCCGCTGCCAGACGTGCAGTGGGGCATCACCAAGCCCGACTTCGCGCTGATGTGGGACTACCTGGTGTTCAGCACCGGCATGCCCGACGCCAGCACCTTCCTGCTCGCCATCCCGACCGCCATCATCGCCTACGTCATCGCCTTCGGTGACATCGTCGTCGGCTTCACGCTGGTCAAGCGCGTGGATCACCTGCGCGAGGACGAGAAGATCGAGGAAGGCGTCACCCGGGTGCATCTGGTGACGGCGATCCGCAACGCGCTGCACGCCTTCTTCGCGCCCTGGCCGGGTCTCGCCGGTCCGCTGTGGACCGCAGCCCACGCCACCGTGGCCGAGCGCTACGCCCTGGGGCGCAAGGCGATGGATTCCATCTACAGCGGTGGCGGCACCTTCTGGATCACCGGTTTCGTCGCGCTGTTCATGCTGCCCCTGGTCAGCGTGTTCAAGCCGGTGCTGCCGATCGCGCTGTCGCTCACCCTGGTGCTGACCGCCTACATCTGCATCATGGTCGGCATGGAAGAACTGAAGGGTTCGACCGAGCGCGGCGTCGCCGGCATCGTGGCGGTGACGCTCGCCATGCCGGATCCGAA
>JBFGUQ010000065.1:0-9265 GCA_041565515.1 Rhodocyclaceae bacterium
CAGCACCCGGGTCTTGCCCGAGCCGGCACCGGCCAGAATGAGCGCATGCTGCGACGGTAGCGTGACGGCCTGGCGTTGTTCGGTATTGAGATTGGCGAGCAGGTTCGACATCGGAATTCCTCTATGGGCGACCATTGTAAACCGCCTTCGACCGCAGGCCGGCAGGTGGCCCCGGGGATTGCCTATCGGCGCAATTGCAACAACTGTTGCGTAGATACAACGTCATGCTTGTAGGTCCCCGGGCGCTGAGCTAAGGTCGAATTGTGCAGAGCAACATTTTCTGGCTTTCCAGGCGAACCAATTCACGTTTCTGGACACCAACTGCACGTAGGATAAGCAACACAGAAGCAATCATCCTTTTATTGCACGACAACAATATCGCCCGGAGGCAGGTCGAGAAGACCCCCCGGGTCAGGTGGCCGCGATCCGGCCCACTGGAGAACGATCATGAAAACGCCGAAACTTCTTCCCTGGTACGCCCGCAAGGCGGGCGTGTCGAACGAACGCGCCGAGGTGCTGTGGCACAAGGCTGTGCGCGAAGCCACCGCCGACACCGGCTGGGTGGGCAACGCCGAATACTGGGGTGCGGCGATGAGCAACTTCCTGCGTCTGCTGGACGCAGAACAGGTGAGCCTGTGCGCCCCGCGCCTGCTGTCGCTGGTGCGCAGCCAGAACCGCATGTGGCGTCTGCCGCTGCTGGCCATGGAAGACATCTTTGCGGCGCTGCATCTCGGTTGGCAGCGCAGCACCCGGTGTCACCGCCGCGCGGCCTGACGCCGCCGCAGGGGCACCCGAGATCCTGCGCGCCCACCCCGGCCGGCGCGACAAGGGCTGCCTCCGGCTGCCTGGACGGAGGATCTCCATCCGGCACGCCGGCACCGGATTTCGTCCGTCGGTCGTGGCCGCGGGGGCCGGCGGCCTTGGGATTCGGCCAGTCCCGAAGCCCCCGACGAAGTTCGGCGGCAAGCGCCGCCCGCCCGCTTCGGGATATACTTTCGCGTTTTCAACGCCTTGAAGCCCGCCCCCTTGCCCATGCAGGACAAATACCAGCCCGCAGCCATTGAACTGGCCGCCCAGCAGCACTGGGAATCCACCGATGCCTTCCTCGTCACCGAGGACGCCGGAAAGCCCAAGTACTACTGCCTGTCGATGTTCCCCTACCCGTCGGGCAAGCTGCACATGGGGCACGTGCGCAACTACACCATCGGCGACGTCCTCGCGCGCTTCCACCGCATGCGCGGGTTCAACGTGCTGCAGCCGATGGGCTGGGACGCCTTCGGCATGCCGGCCGAGAACGCCGCGATCCAGAACAACGTGCCGCCGGCGAAGTGGACCTACGCCAATATCGAGTACATGAAGGCGCAGCTCAAGCGCCTGGGCTTCGCCATCGACTGGTCGCGCGAGCTGGCCACGTGCACGCCGCAGTACTACCGCTGGGAGCAGTGGCTGTTCACCCGCCTGTTCGAGAAGGGCCTGATCTACAAGCGCCTCGGCACGGTGAACTGGGATCCGGTCGACGAGACCGTGCTCGCCAACGAGCAGGTCATCGACGGCCGCGGCTGGCGCTCGGGCGCGCTGGTCGAGAAGCGCGAGATCCCGATGTACTACATGAAGATCACCGCCTACGCCGACGAGCTGCTGCAGGCGCTCGACGACCTGCCCGGCTGGCCCGAGCAGGTGAAGCTGATGCAGAAGAACTGGATCGGCCGCTCCGAAGGGGTCGAGGTGCACTTCCCCTACGACCTGTCGACGATCGGCAGCTCGGGGGTGCTCAAGGTTTTCACCACCCGCGCCGACACCCTGATGGGCGCCACCTACGTGGCTGTCGCCGCCGAGCACCCGCTTGCCGCGCAGGCTGCCGCGAACAATCCAGAACTGGCCGCCTTCGTCGACGAGTGCAAGCACGGCGGCGTTGCCGAAGCCGAGCTGGCGACGATGGAGAAGAAGGGCATGCCCACCGGGCTGCGCGTGGTACATCCGCTCACCGGCGAGTACCTCGCGGTGTGGGTCGCCAACTACGTCCTGATGGGCTACGGCGAGGGCGCGGTGATGGCGGTACCGGCGCACGACGAGCGCGACTTCGCCTTCGCCAACAAGTACCGGCTGCCGATCAAGATGGTCGTCGGCTCGCCGCGCGGGGCCTACGAGGACACGGTCGCACCGTGGATCGACGCCTATGCCGAGCACGGCCGCCTGGTCAATTCCGGCAAGTACGACGGCCTGCACTTCCAGGACGCCGTCGATGCGATCGCGACGGACCTCGCCGCCAAGGGCCTGGGCGAGAAGCGCGTGCAGTACCGGCTGCGCGACTGGGGCATTTCACGCCAGCGCTACTGGGGCTGCCCGATCCCGATGATCCACTGCGGCGACTGCGGCGACGTGCCGGTACCCGACGATCAGCTGCCGGTGGTGCTGCCGGAGAATGTCGAAGTCACCGGCCGTGGCTCGCCGCTGGCCAAGATGGCCGCATTCTACGAGTGCAGCTGCCCGAAGTGCGGCAAGCCGGCGAAGCGCGAGACCGACACCATGGACACCTTCGTCGAGTCGTCCTGGTACTTCCTGCGCTATGCCTGCGCCGACAACGCCGACGCCATGGTCGACGGACGGGTCAACTACTGGGCGCCGGTCGACCAGTACATCGGCGGCATCGAGCACGCCATCCTGCACCTGCTGTACTCGCGCTTCTTCCCGCGCGCGATGCGCGACTGCGGCCTGGTACAGGCCTCCGAGCCCTTCACCAACTTGCTCACCCAGGGCATGGTCGTGGCCGAGACGTATTACCGCGACCTCGACGGCGGCAAGAAGCAGTGGATCAATCCCGCAGACGTCAGCATCGAGCGCGACGAACGCGGCCGCATCGTCGCCGCGAAGCTCGCCTCCGACGGCCAGCCGGTCGTCATCGGCGGCACCGAGAAGATGTCCAAGTCGAAGAACAACGGTGTCGATCCGCAGGCCCTGATCGATCAGTACGGGGCGGATACCGCGCGCCTGTTCATCATCTTCGCCGCCCCGCCCGACCAGCAGCTGGAATGGTCGGACTCCGGCGTCGAAGGTGCTTCGCGCTTCCTGCGCCGCGTCTGGAACTTCGGCCACGCCTTCACCGCCGAGATCCGCGCCGCCCTGCCGGCCGCGCGCAAGCTCCCCGCCGGCGAGTTGCCGGCGGCCCTGGCCGAGGTGCGGCGCGAGGTGCACACCCACCTCAAGCAGGCAAGCTACGACTTCGGCAAGCACCAGTTCAACACCGTCGTCTCCGCGGCGATGAAGATCCTCAACGCACTCGAGCGCGCCCCGCGCGAAGATGCCGCCGCCCATGCAGAGGTCGCCGAGGAAGGCCTGTCGATCCTGCTGCGCCTGCTCTCGCCGATCACCCCGCACATCGCCCACGCCCTGTGGCAGGACTGCGGCTTCGGCAGCGACATCCTCGGCGCGAGGTGGCCCGAGCCGGTCGAGGCTGCACTCAGGCAGGAAGAGCTCGAACTCGTGCTCCAGGTCAATGGCAAGCTGCGCGGCAGCATCCGGGTCGCGGCCGAAGCGGCCAGGAGCGAGATCGAAGCGCTGGCGCTGGCCTCGGAGCCGGCGCAGAGGTTCATGGAGGGCAAGCCGCCGAAGAAGGTGGTGGTCGTGCCCGGCCGCCTCGTCAACATCGTCGTCTGAGGAAGTACCGATGACCGCAGTCCGTCCCCCGAGCACCCGGCCGCGTCCGAACGACGCGCCGGCCACCGCCACCGTGCAGCGGCGCCGGCTGCTCCTGGGGGCAGCGGGCTTGGCCGCCCTCGCGCTCGGCGGCTGCGGGTTTCGCCTGCGCGGCCCGCAGCAGCTCGACTTCGCCACGCTGCACATCGGCGTCAGCGAGCTCTCCGACTTCGGCGCCAGGCTGCGCCGTATGGTCGCCACTTCCGGCACCACGACGGTGGTCGAGGACGCCGCCCAGGCAGATGCGCGCCTGCAGGTCCTCGGCATCGATCGCGGCCGCGAGATCATCAGCCTCACCGGCGCAGGCAATGTGCGCGAATACCAGCTTACCGAGCGCATCCGCTTCCAGTTGCTGGACAAGTCGGGCAAGTCGCTGATTCCGCCCACCACGATCGCCGCCGCACGCGAGTACACCTTCGACGACTCCCAGGTGCTGGGCAAGGAGCAGGAGGAGGCCCTGCTCTACCGCGACATGCAGAACGACCTGGTGCAGCAGCTGATGCGCCGACTCGCGGCGGCAAGACTGGCGTCGTGACCGGCCACAGCCTGCTCGGAAGCCGGTCATGAACCTGCGCCCCGACCAGCTCGCCGCCCAGCTCGACAAGCCGCTCGCCCCGCTGTGGGTGCTGCACGGCAACGAACCCCTGCTCGTGCTCGAGGCGGCCGACGCCATCCGCGCCGCGGCGCGTCGCCAGGGCTACGAGGAGCGCGAGACCCTGGTCGTCGGTCAAGGCTTTCGCTGGGACAGCCTTGCGCTTGCCGCCGGGAACATGTCGCTCTTCGGCGGCGCCAAGCTCATCGACCTGCGCATTCCGACCGGCAAGCCCGGACGCGATGGCGGCGATGCGCTGCAGCGCTACGTCGCCGGCCTGCCCGGTTCGACCCTGACCCTCGTCACCCTGCCGGAGATGGACTGGCAGGCGCGCAAGACGAGCTGGTTCAAGGCAGTTGCGGACGCCGGTATCGCGGTCGAGCTGAATGCGCCCGAACGCGAGCGCCTGCCGGAGTGGATCGCTCGCCGCCTCGCGCTGCAGAAGCAGTCCGCTGCCCCGGACGCGCTGGCCTTCATCGCCGAGCACGTCGAGGGCAACCTGCTCGCGGCGCACCAGGAAATCCTCAAGCTCGGCCTGCTCCACCCCGAGGGCGCGCTGACGCTCGCGCAGGTCCAGGATGCCGTCCTCAATGTTGCCCGCTACGATATCGACAAGCTGCGCCAGGCCGTTCTCGAAGGCGACCCGGCGCGCTGCGTGCGCCTGCTCGAGGGGCTCAAGGGCGAAGGTGCGGCGCCGCCGCTGGTGCTGTGGGCGCTCGCCAGCGAAACCCGCAGCCTCGCCACGCTGCGCGCCGGCCAGGACGGCGGCCAGCCACTGCCGGCGCTGTTCAAGGCCGAGCGCATCTTCGATCCGCGCCGCCAGCAGGCCGTCGGCCGTGCCCTGGGCCGGCTCACCCAGGGCGGGCTGCGCGCCGCCCTGATGCACGCGGCGCGCATCGACCGCATGATCAAGGGCCTTGTGCCGGGCGACGTGTGGGACGAGTTCCTGCAGCTGGCGCTGCGGCTCGCCCGCAGATAGACCCTGCGCCCACGCCCGCCGCATTCGGTGGTCTAATTCCGGTTTAGCCTCATCGCACCGAGCCGAGAGATGGACATCCACAGCTACATGCATACCCTGGGCCGGCAGGCCAGAGCCGCCTCGCGCCTGCTCGCCGCCGCTTCGACCGAGGCCAAGAACCGGGCCCTGCTCGCCATGGCCGCGGGAATGCGCGCGCGCCGTGACGAGTTGCTGGCAGCCAATGCGCGCGATCTGGAGGAGGCACGCGGTGCGGGCCTCGAAGCCGCGCTTCTCGACCGCCTCACCCTCGACGAAAAAGGCATCGAGGCCATGGCCCTCGGCCTGGAACAGGTCGCCGCCCTGCCCGACCCGGTGGGCGAGATGACCGACGTCAAGCGCCGCCCGTCCGGCATCCAGGTCGGCAAGATGCGCGTCCCGCTGGGCGTGATCGGCATCATCTACGAGGCCCGTCCCAACGTCACCGCCGACGCGGCCGCGCTGTGCCTGAAATCCGGAAACGCCGCGATCCTGCGCGGCGGTCGCGAGGCGATCAATGCCAACCAGGCGATCGCTGCCTGCGTGCGTGCAGGCCTCGCCGCGGCCGGCCTGCCCGAGCACGCCGTACAGGTGGTGGAGACGACCGACCGCGAAGCCGTCGGCGCGCTGATCACCATGCCGGAGTTCGTCGACGTCATCGTCCCGCGTGGCGGCAAAGGCCTGATCGAGCGCATCGCCAAGGACGCCCGCGTGCCGGTGATCAAGCACCTGGACGGCAACTGCCACGTCTACATCGACGACGAAGCCGATCCCGCCAAGGTCGTGCCCATCGTCGAGAATTCGAAGACGCAGCGCTATGGCACCTGCAACACCGCCGAATCCCTGCTGGTGGCGCGCAACATCGCCGACATCTACCTGCCCGAGATCGGGCGCGCGCTCGCCGGCAAGGACGTCGAAATGCGTTGCTGCCCGGACTCCCTCGCCCTGCTGCGCGAGGCAGGCATCGGCGCCGCGCGCCTCGTCGCCGCCAGCGAGAACGACTGGCGCGAGGAATACCTGGCACCGATCATCGCCATCAAGCTCGTCGACGGCCTCGACGAGGCCATCGGACACATCAACACCTACAGCTCCGGCCACACCGAATCCATCGTCACCGAGAATTACACGCGGGCGATGCGCTTCCTGCGCGAGGTCGATTCCGCCTCGGTGATGGTGAACGCATCGACCCGTTTCGCCGATGGCTTCGAATACGGCCTCGGTGCCGAGATCGGCATTTCGACCGACAAGATCCATGCCCGCGGCCCGGTCGGCCTCGAGGGCCTGACCAGCCAGAAATGGATCGTCTTCGGCAGCGGTGAAGTGCGCCGCTGAACACGAATCCGCGCCGCCGGCTCGCGCGAGCAGGCCGCGGCCGGGCGTCCGAACCATGTCCAGCACGCAAGTTCCGGCGAATCCCGGCGGCTTTGCCGCCATCATTGCCCTGCCCTTCGGCCCGTTCGGCATCCGCAGCGAGGCCGACCTGATCACCGAGCTCGTCTTCCTGCCACCGGGCACGGCGTTGCAGGAGCCGGCGAATGCGACGGCCGCCCTGGCCGCGCAGGCCATTTCCGCCCTGATCGACGATCCGCGCCGCGACTGCGCGCTGCCGCTCGCACCCCGCGGCACGCCCTTCCAGCGCCGGGTCTGGCAAGCGATCGCCGCCATCCCCCGCGGCCGCACCTCGACCTACGGCGCGCTTGCCACCAAGCTGGGCAGCGCGCCGCGGGCGGTCGGCCAGGCCTGCGGCGCCAATCCCTTCCCGCTGGTCGTGCCCTGCCATCGCGTCACCGCGGCGGGCGGCATCGGCGGCTTTGCCCATGCGCGCGACGGCTGGCTGCTCGAGGCCAAGCGCTGGCTGCTCGTCCACGAGGGGGCGGCATGAGCAGGACCGGCCCCGCGACCGAGGCCGCGCTGCCGGTCGAGATCCGCACCGAACTGGACGCGTTCGTCGACACCCTGTGGCTCGAGCACGGCTTGTCGCGAAACACCCTTTCGGCGTACCGCAGCGACCTCGCGCTGTTCGCCGCCTGGCTCACGCCGCGCGGCGCCACCCTGCGCCATGCCGGCGCCGCCGAGCTTGCCGCCTACCTGGCCGAGTTCAGCCGCCGCGCCAAGCCGGCGAGCCAGCGCCGCCTGCTCGCGGCGTGGCGACGCTATTACCGCCACCTGCTCGGTCGCGGCGCGATCAGCGAGGACCCCACGCTGCTGCTCGACCCGCCGATGCCCACGCAACGCTTCCCGCGCACGCTGAGCGAGGCCCAGGTCGAGGCCTTGCTCGCCGCCCCCGATGCCGATACACCGCAGGGGCTGCGTGACCGCTGCATGCTCGAGGTGCTCTACGCAGCGGGCCTGCGCGTGTCGGAACTGACCGGGCTCAAGCTCTTCGCCGTCAGCCTCGGCGAAGGCCTGGTCCGGGTGATGGGCAAGGGCAGCAAGGAGCGACTCGTTCCACTCGGCGAGGTCGCCGCCGACTGGATCATGCGTTACGTGCGCGAGGCGCGGCCGGCCCTGCTCGCGGGAAGGAGCTGCGACGAGGTGTTCGTCACCCGTCGCGGCACGGGCATGACAAGGCAGATGTTCTGGCGCATCATCAAGCAGCATGCCGCGGTCGCGGGGATTGCACCCGAGCGCATTTCACCGCACACGCTGCGCCATGCCTTCGCCACCCACTTGCTGAATCACGGCGCCGATCTGCGCGTGGTGCAATTGCTGCTCGGGCACGCAGATATTTCCACGACACAGGTCTATACCCATGTAGCGAGGGAACGACTGAAGCAATTGCATTCCCGACATCATCCGCGGGCATGACGATTCCGCGGCAGGATTGTTCTGCAGTCGTAGACCCGTATCAACCGACTTCATCGGCCAGGCCGTACCCGCAATCATGAACAAACACGAACACCACGCTCCGGAAACTCCTGCCACGCGCTTTCTGCGCCAGCACGGTATTGCCTATTCGAGCCACATGTACGCTTACGAGGAACATGGCGGCACGGCGGTTTCATCGCGCGAATTGAATGTGAGCGAGCACTCGGTGATCAAGACGCTGATCATGGAGGACGAGAACGCCGCCCCGCTGATCGTGCTGATGCATGGCGACCGCAAGGTATCCACCAAGGAACTCGCGCGCCAGGTCGGGTGCAAGCGCATCGAGACCTGCAAACCGGAAACTGCGAATCGCCACACCGGTTTCCTGGTCGGTGGCACCTCCCCTTTCGGGACGCGCAAGAAGATGCCGGTCTATATGGAAAGGACGATTCTCGATCTGCCGCTCGTATATATCAACGGCGGGCGCCGCGGCTATCTCGTCGGCCTCCATCCGCACGACATCCTGCGCGTCTTGCAGCCCAAGATCGTGGAGGCGGGGATTTAATTATCGATCTTATTCCGCCCTGCGCCGTTAAAGTGATTCAATTTGGCGTTAATTAATGGCAGAATCCGCCAGGTAATTGAATCCGATGCATTGCCGGCAATCCGGCACATATCCAAATCAACCTGTCGCCCTGCCGGGCGCCAATAAAGAAATCCGGAGACAACATGGATCTTGGCACTCTGTCGCTGACCGAACTGCGCCGCCTCCAGGGCAAGGTCGAAACCGAAATCCGCCGCCGTAGCGATACCGCCCGCCGCACGCTGCTCAAGCGCATGCAGAAGATGGCGGCCGAGGAAGGCCTTTCACTCGAGGACGTGATGGAGGGCTCGGCCCCGGCGGCCCAGACCAAGGAAGCGGCGCCAAAGCGCGCACGCCGCGCCACGACAAAAAAACCCAAGACACCACCGGTAATCAAGTATCGCAATCCATCGAATCCCGAGCAGGGCTGGAGCGGCCGTGGTCGCAAACCGCAATGGGCGGTCGAATGGATTGCGCAGGGCAAGTCGCTGGACGAATTGGCAGTCTGAAGAGTACTTGCAGCATAAGATCGTCGTCGATCAATTCCTGCCGGCGGCGTGCCCGACCGCCGGCAGGAAGAGTCGGATGGGAAACA
>JBFGUQ010000066.1:0-9243 GCA_041565515.1 Rhodocyclaceae bacterium
CCAAGCCGGAGCCCAAGCCGGAGCCCAAGCCGGAGCCCAAGCCGGAGCCCAAGCCGGAGCCGAAACCGGAGCCGAAACCGGAGCCGAAACCGGAGCCGAAACCGGAGCCGAAACCGGAGCCGAAACCGGAGCCTGCGCCCGTCGCCACCGTTCCGCCGCCCTTCATCAGCGAGCTCGAAGCCGAAGTCGGCAGCGTGAGCGTTCGCCTGTGCTACCTGGTTCGCGACGCCGACAGCGTCACGCTGACGCCTCGCCCGGGCAAGCTCGACAGGGCGGACCAGGACTGCGTCAGCGTTCCGCTGCGCAGCGCGACGAAATTCACCCTCACCGCCCGTAACGCGCGCACGGCGGTCAGCAGGACGATTGCGGTTGCCCCGCGCTCGATGTCGCCGGCGGCGCCGGCGGTGGTCGAGAAGCCGCCGGCGGCAGCAGAGCCGGCCCAGGCGGCCGATGCCGGCCTGCCGCAGGCCGGCGAGCGCTGGGTCTACCGGTCGCGGGGGAAGTGGCCCACCAGCCCGCGGCACAGCTTCGAGATCGCGGTGCAGGGGGTATCGAACGGTGTCGTGACCGACGCCTTGCGGCCGGTCGACTCGGGTGCGGGCGGCACCGAGGTGCGGCGTTCGCGCGGCGGGAAGCCGGAGTTCGTCGAGTGGAGCGATATCGGCACCGAGTTCAGTCCCTACTTCGGCGCCTACGTCGACCTCGCCGGCAGCGACACGCTGCGCGGCTTTCCGACGCCCGACATCGGCGGGTTCTGGACGCAGTGGTATTCAGAGGCGAAGGTGCTCGGCAGGGAGTCGGTCAGCGTGCCGGCCGGCAGCTTCAGCGCCTACAAGCTCGAGGTCTGGAGCAGCCGTCGCGCCACCGGTGGCTCGACTTCGGCGCAGATCGAGCCGGTGCGGATCCACTACCTGATCTGGTATGCGCCGGAGGTCAAGCGCTACGTGAAGATGCAGCGGCGGGTCATTTCCGCCAACGACAGCGAGAACGAGAAGGATGTGTTCGAACTGGTCGCGCATCGGCGGCCCTGAACCGTCTCCGGCAGATCGGCCGGCGGCGGCCGGCCGGATTCGCGGGAAAGCGCGCAGGGACTCAGCTTACCCGGTCCGGTTCATGGAACTTGAGGCGGTTCCGCCCGGCCGATTTCGCCCGGTACATTGCCTGGTCGGCGCGCCGCAGCAGTTCGTCCACCGTCGCCCGGTGGCCGCTGAAGGTGGTGATGCCGATGCTGGGCGTGCTGCGGTGCAGGTGCCGACCCAGGCGGAAGGGTTCGTTGAGCGCGGCGATGATCTTTTCGCCGATCTGGCGGGCGATCGCAGCGGCCTGGATGTCGTCGTCGGCGAGATCGTCGAGGATCACGACGAACTCGTCCCCGCCGAGGCGTGCCACGGTGTCGCTCTCGCGCACGTTGCCGCGCAGGCGATGCGCGACCTCGACGAGGAGCAGGTCGCCGGCGTCGTGGCCGAGGCCGTCGTTCACCGCCTTGAAGTTGTCCATGTCGACGAACAGCAGCGCGTCGTAACGCCCCGAGCGATCGGTGGTTGCCAGTTCCTGGGCGAGTCGATCGATCAGCAGGCGACGGTTTGGCAGGCCCGTCAGCGGGTCGTAGAAGGCCAGGTCCCGGATCGCCAGCTCGGCCACCTTGCGGTCGGTCACGTCCAAGATCACGCCATCGAGCCACTGCGCCACGCCGCCCGGGCCGTAGGTCGCACGGCCGCGTTCGCTCACCCAGCGGATGCGGTTGTCGCGTGAGCGCATCCGATACTCGACGTTGTAGGTGCCGTGCTCGGCCACCGCCCTTGCAACCGCATCGACGACCATCTGCATGTCGTCCGGGTGGGTGAACTGGCGGTGGGTGATCTCCCCGCGGAGGAATTCCTGTGGCGGCGCGCCGACGAGCGCCTCGATGCCCGAGCTGACGTGCTGCGCAAGCCAAGGCGCTTCGGCCTGCGAGCGGAACACCGTGCCCGGCACGTTCTCGACCAGGGTGCGGTAGCTGTCCCGGCTTTGCTCCAGTGCCATGGCGGCGGCGCGCATCCGGCGCCGGTGGCGGGCGTTGATCAGCAGCAAGGCCAGCAGCGAGAAGTCGAGTCCGGCGCCGGCGGCCAGGATCATCAGGGGCTGCACGCCGGCGGTGCTCTCCTCGAATGCGCGGCTGCTGCGAACGCGGGCCGTCCAGATGTGGCCGGCGATCTCGAGTTCGACATCGGTCGTGTGGCGGGCAGTCCGCGAGGCCTCCGCCGACGCAAACAGCAGGTTCTCGGCCCGCGCCTCGCCGTCGAACAGCTCGAGCTCGACGTCGCGGCCGGAGGGGCGCAGGACACCGTTCATCAGGTCGTGCGCCCGAAACGGACTGTAGGCGAAGCCCAGCAGTGCGGCGCGACGGCTGGCGAGGTCGTCCTGAGGCATGTCGTTTCGATACACGGGAACGTATATCAGGAAGCCCGGCTGGATATCGGCATCGATCTCCTGCACCAGCGTGACCTTGCCCGACAGCGCCGGCTGCCCGCTGTCGCGCGCGCGCAGCATTGCCTCACGGCGCACCGGTTCGGAATACATGTCGTAGCCGAAGGCGCGCCGGTTGCGTTGGTCGAATGGCTCGAGATAGACGATGCTGCTCATCGGCTCGCGCTCGCCCGACGGCGATACCGTGTAGTAGGGAAAGCCCTCGGCGCGGACTGCGCGTTCATGGGCCTCGCGTCCGCCGGGTGGGATCGCGCGGGCGAAGCCGATGCCCTGGATGCCGGGCAGCGACTTGTCGAGTTCGAGCTGGTCGACATAGGCGCGCCATTCGTCGCGGCTGACATGATCGCTCGCCGCAAAAAGGGCCGCCGCGCCGCGCAGGACCTGTTCGTAGGCCTGCATCCGCGTGAGGATGACCTTGCCCTCCTTTTCCGCCTCGTAGATGAAGCGCTCCTCGACCCGCCGCTCGAGCTGGCGCTCCGACGCCTGCCAGACGAACACGGTCACCAGGAGCGCGAGCGCGAGCACGAGCCAGGCGCCCGCGTCGTGATCGAGGAGCCTGCTCCTGGCTGGTGGGGAAAGCGCGTCGTTCATCGATACCGCAATAGCATGGAGGCCGAGCAGACGCCGGGACTTTCAGTTTTCCACGAATTGCGCGCAACTGCCACAGTGATTCCAGGCGTGTTCGGCCATCCGCGCACATCGGCTTGCAAATCGAAGCGGCGGAGTTCTCCCCAAGCGCCCGTATCCCCGGCACAATGCCGCCCTTGCCGATCAAACCGATGCCTTTCCCCCGCTGATGCGTTACGAATTTCTCGTCGGCCTGCGCTACACCCGCTCGCGCAAGCGCGCCCAGGGCCGCAATCGTTTCATCTCGTTCATCTCGCTGGTGTCGATGCTGGGCATCGCGCTCGGCGTGGCCGCCCTGATCGTGGTGCTGTCGGTGATGAACGGATTCCAGGAGGAGTTGCGGACGCGCATCCTCGGTGTCGCCTCCCATATCCAGATACAGAGCTTCGACGGCGAACTCACCGCCTGGCAGCAGGTGGCCGACGAGGCCGTGCGCAATCCGTCGGTGCTGGCTGCCGCGCCTTACGTGCAGGAGCAGGGCATGCTCTCCTTCGACGAGGGCGTGCGCGGCACGATCGTCCGCGGGGTGATCCCGAGCGCGGAGGACACGGTGGCCGACTTCGGCCGCACGATGAAGGCGGGCGCGTTCGAGGCCCTGCAAGCGGGGCGCTTCGGCATCGTGCTCGGGCGCGACCTGGCGATGGCGCTGCGGGTGCGACTGGGCGACAAGCTCACGCTGATCGCGCCGCAGGGCCTGGTGACGCCTGCCGCGGTGCTGCCGCGGGTCAAGCAGTTCGAGGTGGTCGGCATCTTCGAGGCCGGCATGTACGAATACGACTCCGGCCTCGCCCTGGTGCACATCGCGGATGCCCAGGTGCTGTATCGCCTGGGCGACGCGGTGAGCGGCGTGCGACTCAAGCTCGACGACCTCTTCGCCGCCCAGCGCGTGGCGCGCGAACTGGCGGGCAGCCTGTCCGAGCCCGGCCTGATGGTCAGCGACTGGACGCGCAGCCACGCGAACTTCTTCCGTGCGGTGGCGCTGGAGAAGACCATGATGACCCTGATCCTGTTCCTGATCGTCGCGGTGGCCGCGTTCAACATCGTGTCCACGCTGGTCATGGCGGTGCAGGAGAAGTACGCCGACATCGCCATCCTGCGAACCCTGGGTGCCAGCCCGGGTTCGGTGATGGCGATCTTCGTGCTGCAGGGCTCGATCATCGGCATGGTGGGGCTGGCGGCAGGCGTGATCGGCGGCCTGCTGATCGCGGGCAATCTCGAGGTGGTGATCCCGGCGCTGGAGGCGGTCACCGGTGCGACGCTGTGGAACAAGGAGGTCTACTACATCAGCGAGCTGCCCTCCAAGGTGCTCACCGCGGACGTCGTCAGCATCGTCTCCGTGTCCTTCGTGCTGACCCTGCTCGCGGCCCTGTATCCGAGCTGGCGGGCGTCGAAGGTGAACCCGGCGGAGGCACTGCGCTATGAATGAGCGGAACGCGATGGCAGGGGAAGCGGCGGCTTCGGCCTCGGCCTCGGCGGTGCTGTCCTGCGAGGGGCTGACGAAGCATTTCCGCGAGGGCGCGGATGCCGTCGCCGTGCTCGGCGGCGTCTCGCTCGCGGTGGCCCGCGGCGAGCGCCTTGCGATCGTCGGCGCGTCGGGCTCGGGCAAGAGCACCCTGCTGCATCTGCTGGGCGGGCTCGACGTGCCGAGCGCGGGCTCGGTGCGCCTGATGGGAAAGGATTTCTCCGACCTGTCGGACGCGGCGCGCGGGCGGCTGCGCAATGCCGCTCTCGGCTTCGTGTACCAGTTCCACCACCTGCTGCCCGAATTCAGCGCGCTGGAAAACGTTGCCATGCCGCTCTACATCAGGCGCATGGACAAGGCCCAGGCCGACGAACAGGCCGCAGCGATGCTCGGCGAGGTCGGTCTCGGACACCGGCTCGACCACACGCCGGGAGAACTCTCGGGCGGCGAGCGTCAGCGCACCGCGATCGCCCGCGCCCTGGTGACGCAGCCGGCCTGCGTGCTCGCGGACGAGCCCACCGGCAACCTCGACCGCCGCACCGCCGAGGGCGTGTTCGACCTGATGCTGTCGCTCAACGAGCGCCTGGCAACCAGCTTCGTCGTCGTGACCCATGACGAATCGCTGGCCCGGCGCGCTCACCGCACCCTGCGACTTACCGACGGCCGTCTGGCCTGAGCAGGCAGGCTGCCCACGGGGCCATGGCGTCCGGAGGCGGTGCCGAGATCATTTGCGCCGCGCAAGCCCCCGCCTACTGTGCCAGCTGCGGATCAGCCAAAGGCGCCATGCGGCCTTGACGCCGAGGTAACCGGTCACCGACAGCGTGCCGGCGAGCAGGACCAGGCCGAGGGCGAGCGGCTTGCCCAGCCCGGCCATCCACTGGACCAGTGCGCCAATCCACGCCGATAGATCGCTTCCGGCCATTTCGGGCGGGGCGGTGAACACGGATTCGCCATTGCCGAGCGCGAAGTTGCCCAGGGTGAATGCCGCGAAGTAGAGCGGCACGATGGTGAGCGGGTTGGTGTACAGCGTGGTGATGAGCGCCAGCGGCAGATTGACCCTGAGCACCACGCACAGGATCGCCGCGCCGAGCATCTGCAGGGGACCGGGGATGAGGCCGCAAAACAGGCCGACTGCCACCGCGCCGGCGGCCGAGTGCCGGTTCAGGTGCCACAGGCGCGGGTGCAGGAGGGTCGACGAAAACGGTCGCAGCCAGCGGTTTTCGCGGATGGCCTCGTGGTCGGGCAGGAGACGTTTGAGTCGTTTGCGCATGGTGTCTGGCGCCGAGCAGTTTAGCAGTTCGCCGGCACGCCGCGAGGCTTGCCGGCGGGGGGCCGCGTTTGGCAACATGCAATGCCATGCGCATTTTTGCCATCTTCTTCTGTGGCGGTGTCTGGCTGCTGCAGCAGCAGGCGGAACTGCCCGACGCGCGCCTGCCCGGCATCGGCCTCGCCGTGTGCGCGCTGTTGCTGGCGGTGGCGGCGATTTTCGGCCGCACGGCGGCGCATGGGCGTGCGCGACTCGGTCCGGGCGCGCGGGTCGCGGCCGCGCTGCTCGCGTTCGCCGTGGGCCTGCTGTGGGCCGCGGCGCGCGCGCACGAGCGCCTGGACGACGCTCTGCCCATGGTTCTCGAGGGTGTGGACGTCCAGGTGGTGGGGCGGGTCGCCGAATTGCCGCAGCCCTTCGAGGCCGGCGTGCGTTTCAGCTTCGAGGTGGAGCCGGGGGTGGAGGCGGTGCCCGCGCGCGTGCAGCTGTCCTGGTACGCGCCGCGGGGTGGGGGTGGGGCGGCCCCGGCGGTGAGTGCCGGCGAGCGCTGGCGCCTGACGGTGCGCCTTAAGCGCCCGCACGGTCTGGTCAATCCGCATGGCTTCGACTACGAGGCCTGGCTGCTCGAGCGCGGGGTGCGCGCCACCGGCTACGTCAGCGGCGATGCGGTGCTGCTCGACGCCGCGCCGGCCACCTGGGCACAGTCGCTGCACCGGCTGCGGGGCAGGGTGCGCGACAGATTCCTCGCCGCGCTCGGCGATCGCCCCTACGCAGGGATTCTCGTCGCGCTCGCGGTCGGTGACCAGCGCGCGATTCCCGCCGCGCAATGGACCGTCTTCCGCCGCACCGGCGTAGCGCACCTGGTGGCGATCTCGGGGCTTCACGTCTCCCTGGTCGGACTGGTTGCGGGCGCCCTTGCCGCATGGGCGTGGCGCCGGACGCCCGCCCTCGCGCTGCGCCTGCCGGTGCGAAAGGCCGCGGCGGCAGCCGCGCTCGGTGCGGCTGCCGCCTACGCGGCGCTGGCGGGCCTGGGCATACCGGTGCAGCGGGCGCTGATCATGCTGGCCGTGGTCGTCGGCGCGCTATGGCTCGGACGCGAGAGCTCGCCCGGGCGCGTGCTCGCGCCGGCCCTGATCGCGGTCCTGGTGGTCGATCCCTGGGCGGTGCTGTCGGCGGGGTTCTGGCTGTCTTTCGGGGCGGTGGGCGTGATTGCGTTCGTGCTCGGCGGCCGGGTCGTGGCCGTTCGCGGCTGGCGCGTGGCGGTGCGCATCCAGTTGGCGATTACGGTCGCCACGATGCCGGCCCTGCTGGCCCTGTTCCAGGCCTTTTCACTGGTCTCCCCGCTTGCCAACGCGATCGCGATCCCGCTCGTGAGCTTCGCCATCGCGCCGCTGGTGTTGCTGGCCGTGGTGCTGCCCTTCGACGCGCTGCTGCTGCTCGCTCATGCCGTCGCGGGCGCGATGATGCGCTGGCTGGAATGGCTGTCGGGCCTGGCGCCCGCGCTGTGGCAGCAGGCGGCCCCGCCGCCCTGGCTGACGCTGCCGGCCTGCGTGGCCGCCGCCGTGCTGCTGCTGCCGCGAGGCACGCCGGGCAAGCCTGCGGCGGCAGTCGTGCTGGCTGCGATGCTGCTGTGGCAGCCGCCACGGCCGCCGCCGGGGGCGTTCCGGGCGACGGTGCTGGACGTGGGGCAGGGGCTGGCCGTCCATGTGCAGACTGCTGCCCACGACCTGCTCTACGACGCCGGTCCGCCCTACGGCACGGCGGCCGATGCCGGTTCCCGGGTCGTGCTGCCCTACCTCGCGGCGACCGGGGTGAAGCGTGTGCACACGCTGGTGCTCTCGCATGACGACAGCGACCACGTCGGCGGCGCCGGCAGCGTGATCGCCGGGCTGCCGGTCGAGCGCATCCTCGCAGGCGCGCCCGATGAAGGTCGCGAGTCGGCGGCCCCGGCCCGGCCGCGCGACCTGCGCGGGCACGCGCCATGCGAGGCGGGCGAGCGCTGGCGGCACGACGGCGTGATGTTCGAGATCCTCCATCCCCCGCCGGGGCCGGAGCTCGCCGCGGCCTCCCGCCGGCGCGGCAACGACCAGTCCTGCGTGCTGAGGGTCAGCGGCCGGGGCGGCTCGCTGCTGCTGGCCGGCGATGTCGAGGCGGCGGCCGAGGCCGCCATGCTGTCGCGTCTCGGTCGGGACGCGCTCGCCAGCTCGGTGATCGTCAGCGCCCATCACGGCAGCCGCTCGTCGTCGTCACCGGCCTTCGTCGATGCGGTGCTGCCCGAGGCGGTCATTCACTCCTCCGGCTATCGCAACCCCTTCGGCCACCCGCATGCGGGCGTGTGGGCACGCTGGTCCGAAGCCGGGGCACGGAACTGGCGCACCGACAGCCAGGGGGCGATCCGGGTCGAGGTCGCGGCCACCGGCGTCGAAATCGCCTCCCAGCGCGCGCTGCGGCCGCGCTACTGGCACGGACGCTGAAGACCACCGCGTATGGCGCACCGTCGATGCTAGACTCGGGGCACTCCTTCACCCAACGCGGATAGCCGCCCACCGCCCATGAGCCTTCTGCCCAGCCTGAGTCGATTGTTCGAACCCGCGCCGGAGCCGGCGCGACCCGTCCACGGCCTGCGCGAGCGCTCGGTGCAGTGCATGGGCCCGCACGGGCTGCATCGCATGGCCTATGTGGAATGGGGGGCGCCGGACAATCCGCGCGTCGTCATCTGCGCCCACGGCCTGACCCGCAACGGGCGCGATTTCGACGATCTCGCGCGGGCGCTGGCCGACGACTACCGCGTGGTCTGCCCGGACGTCGTCGGGCGCGGGCGCAGCGACTGGCTGGGTGTGAAGACCGATTACGGTTTCCCCCTCTACGTCGCCGACATGATTACGCTGATCGCCCGGCTCGACGTGGAGACGGTGCATTGGGTGGGTACCTCGATGGGCGGCATCATCGGCATGCTGATCGCGGCCCAGCCGCACTCGCCGATCACGCGCCTGGTGCTGAACGACGTCGGGCCGGTGATCACCACCGTGGCCCTGCAACGAATCGCGCAATACGTCGGCACCGCGCCGCGCTTTCCGACGATGGAGGCGGCCGAGGCCTACATCCGCGAGGTCAGTGCGCCTTTCGGCCCGCTCACCGATGCGCAGTGGCGGCATCTGACGCAACACACCGTGCGGCCAGTGGGCGGCGCGGGCGAGGGCGAACAACCCGGGTTCGCGATGATCTACGACCCCGGCCTGGGTGACGTCTTCCGCGCCGCGCCGATCCTCGAGGACATCGACCTGTGGGATGTGTACGAGCGCGTCGGCTGCCCCACCCTCGCCCTGCGCGGGGCGGAGTCCGATCTGCTCGAACACGCCACCCTGGTGGCGATGGGTGAGCGCGGGCCGTGCGCGAAGACGGTGGAGTTTGCG
Organism: Rhodocyclaceae bacterium; assembly: GCA_041565515.1. Taxonomy (GTDB): domain Bacteria; phylum Pseudomonadota; class Gammaproteobacteria; order Burkholderiales; family Rhodocyclaceae; genus Thauera. The sequence goes on from JBFGUQ010000066.1 coordinate 9,233, forward strand.
GGCGTCGGGCA
>JBFGUQ010000067.1:0-9196 GCA_041565515.1 Rhodocyclaceae bacterium
CTTCGGGGTAGGGCTTGCGCCGCTCGAGCCGCTCCTGCGACTGGTCGACGCCGATCACCCAGTGGTCGGGAAAGGCGCGGGCGAGCTGAATCGTGCTGTGGCCGACGCCGCAGCCGGCATCGAGGATCAGCGGTGCGATCCCGTCCCAGCCCGCCAGGCTGGTCTCGAACGCGGCGCGGTTGTAGGCGGCGAAGGGCTTGCGAAAGGGGGCGGCGAGATGCTTCCTCACCACATGGTCGAGGTTCTCATGCACGCCCTGCTGGGCACTGACCGGGATGCGGGAGTTGGCGTACGTCATGCGGCGGGGCTCGGGGGGCTGGGCTCGGGGGGCGCGGGTCAGGCAGCCCGGGGCAGCTCGTCCGCGGGCAGCGCGCCGGCAGCCGCGAGCGGGACACCATGTGCGCGCAGCACCCGGTCGATGTCGTCCATGCTGCGAAGGCTGCGGATCTCGCCGAAGAGTTGCTCGGCCTGCAGGTAGGTCCGGCGCAGCAGATTGATCCACTGCTTGATGCGCCCCTGCGCGTGACGCGCCTCGACCTTGCGCATGACCCGCGCGCGAAATTCCGCCAGCAGCGGCAGCAGCACCGTCCATTCGGCCGCACGCTCGGACGCGGACGGAACATCGAAGCGTCCCGCGCGGATGCGGGCGGCGAGGAAGGGGTCCGCCACCGCACCGCGACCGAGCATCACGTCGGGCACGCCGGAGACGGCGCGACAACGCTGCCAGTCGGCCGCAGACCACACCTCGCCGTTCGCCACCACCGGTACGTCCACCGTGTCGGCGATGCGTGCCACCCACTCCCAATGGGCCGGGGGCTTGTAGCCGTCGGCCTTGGTGCGGGCATGCACCACCAGCCCCTGCGCCCCGCCTTCGACCAGCGCGGCCGCCGCCTCGAGCGCACGACCGGTGTCGAGCACGCCGAGACGCATCTTGGCGGTGAGCGCAAGCCCGGCGGGCAGAGCGCCCCGCACCGCGCACACGATGCGGTGGAGCAGTTCGGGCTCGTCGAGCAGCACCGCGCCGCCGCGATGACGGTTCACCGTGGGCGCCGGACAACCGAAGTTGAGGTCGATTCCTGCGGGCGACAGCCGCGCCAGCCGGGCGGCGTTGTCGGCCATGCAGGCCGGATCCGAACCCAGTAACTGCACCCGCACCGGCGTGCCTGCCGCCGTCCGGCTGGCGCTGCGCAGCTCCGGCGCGATGCGGCAGAAGAAGCGATCGGGCAGCAGGGTGCCCGACACGCGGGCGAATTCGGTCACCGCATAATCGTATCCGCCACAGGCGGTCAGCACGGCGCGCAACGGATCATCGAGCAAGCCTTCCATCGGCGCGAGCAACAGGCGCAAGCCGGATCTCCCTTTCATCCCGCGCGGGGCGTTTCGCAAAAAAGGCCGCAATTGTAGTCCATCGCGACGGTCGATCGACGCGATTCGCGCGCGCGGCATCCGCGGCCACCGGCGGCCCGCTCACCCCGCGGGTGCGCCGCTCCCTCGCTCACCAGCCGCCGACCCGCGACACCCCGCCCGAGCCGGTGACGATGTGCTCGACCAGCGGGTTGCCGTGGTAGCGCACGTTGCCGCTGCCGGCGATGCGAACCACCAGCTCTTCGCCGGCATGGACCATGGCATTGCCACTGCCCTCGATGCTCAGCGTCGCCGAGTGACTCGCCATCGCGCCGGCGAGGTAGTTGCCCGAGCCCTGCAGCAGGACGCGCTGCCGACCGACCCGCCCGGCGCCGATGCGCACGTTGCCGGATCCAGTCAGCCGCGTCTCGAACCGACGCGCATCGAGCGACTCGATATCCACGTTGCCGCTGCCGCTCAGCGTGAGCAGGAACGATTCGGCGCGCAGCGCGCCGATCCTCACGTTGGCGCTCGCCACCGACTCGAGGCTTTCGATCTGCCTGACCGTCAGGTGAAAACGCAGCGGCGCGGTCGTCCAGATCGGCGTGGCGCGAAACGCCAGATAGAGTGTGCCGTCGCGCACCTCGCTGGCGATCTTCGGCAGCAGCGCCGGCTCGGCCTCGACCTGCAGGCTCTCGGTCTCGCCCTGGCGGACGATCAACTCGCCGACTGCGCGCATCACCACGCGCTCGACGCCGGCCACCGCGCGCGCCTCCAGTACCGCCGCGGCGGCGCCACCCGCGGCGCGCGCGCTCGGCGACAGCGCCACCGCGGCGATCAATCCAAGCAGCGCGATCCAAGTCTTCGCGCTGCCGCATGCACGCCGCATGCACGGTCCGACGACGATCCTCATTGAACGAGCCCTCCGCAATTGTTTTCGACGACAAGCCGGCGCGCCGACCTTCCAGCGCAAGCGCGCAACGGTGCGCCGGCACGGCGAACACCCGACCCGACGTCTTCCCGGTCGCCCCGCATTTCATGATAGACACAGGAATCGCGTGCGGCCGCGATGGCCGGCCTGCCCGCGCCCTCCGACGCCCGGTCCGACACGCCCCCGCGCGCCGAACTCGAGGGCGCGTCGCCATCGCGTCGACCGTTTGTGCTTGCCACGCTGCGGCCGCTAGCCGATAATCCCGCTCTTTACACATCAGGACGGTCACATCCGCCGTCCGCTCGATTCAGGGGCCCCCGCCATGAAAGCCGACATCCATCCCAAGTACAAAGACGTCAACGTGACCTGCTCCTGCGGCAACACCTTCGTCACCCGTTCCACCCTCGGCAAGGACCAGCTGACGATCGAAGTCTGCTCCGCCTGCCACCCGTTCTACACCGGCAAGCAGAAGATCCTCGACACCGCCGGTCGCGTCGAGCGCTTCCGCCAGAAGTACGGCAACGTCCAGCGCCTCAGCTGATCGGTGCCGGCCGGGCCTGCGCACCAGCGCACGCCCGCAGGGCAAGCAAGCAGGAAAAGGCAGCCGAGGCTGCCTTTTTTCTTGCCCCGCCGCGGGGGCGCTTCTGATCGGGCAGATGCGCGCTTCCGCCGTCCACCCCTGCTCCGAGTCCCCGGCGAGCCCCCGAGCCCGATAGAATCGGCATAAGCCCATTGCCGAACGAATCCATGAGCCCAATGCGCGCATGATCCCCGACCCGCAAGACCCTTCGCTGCTGCACCGTCGAATCTACGGCACCGTCGGCCTCACGCTGCTCGTCGGCCTGTACCTGCTCGTCGGGCTCACCGGGCACGACCCGTGGCGCGGTGACGACGCGCGCTACTTCGGGCCGGTGCTCAGCATGCTGCGCGGCGAAGGCCTGCTCGTGCCGATGCTGGCGGGCGAGCCCCTGACCGACTTCCCGCCCCTCTACTACTGGTCGGCCGCCGCGCTCGCCTGGCTCGGCAGCGGCGTGCTCGAGCTCCACGATGGCGCCCGCCTGGCCAGTGCGCTGTTCACGGCGCTCGCCATCTATTTCATCGCGCGCGCCGCCGAGTCCCTGTACGGCAGGCCCTCGCGCACGCCGGCCGCGCTGCTGACGCTGGGAACGCTCGGCCTCGTCCTCCACGCCCACGAGACCCAGCCCCTCATCGCACTTCTGGCAATGGTGGCGCTGGTGCTGCGCGGTCTCGCCCAGGTGCCCGATCGGCCGCTCACCGGCAGCCTGAAGGCGGGACTCGGTGCGGCACTCGCCTTCCTCGCCGGCGGCGTGCCCGGCGCCCTGCTGAGCCTGCCCCTGTTTCCGCTGGTGATGATGCTCAGCCCGGAATGCCGCACGCCGCGCGCGAGCGGCGCCCTGCTGCTCGGGCTGTGCCTGGCGCTCACCGCGGGCGCCCTCTGGCCGCTCGCGGTGCATCTCCTCGAACCCGACTACTTCGCGCTGTGGTTGCGCCGCGGCTGGCGGGCCCTCAGCGACGGGGCGCTGCGCGTCGGCGAGCTGCCTCGCCTGCTCGAGCTGCTCGGCTGGTTCACCTGGCCGCTGTGGCTGCTGGCCACATGGGCGCTGTGGCGTGGGCGCCGCCAGCTGCTGTCGCTGCCGTGGTTGCTTCCCCTGCTGTCGGCCGCGCTGACGCTGGCCTGGCTGGTGCTCAGGGGTGATCTTTCCCAGGCCAACGCCCTGCCGATCCTGCCGGCGATCGCCCTACTCGCCGCCGGCGGCGTGCCCACGCTGCGCCGCGGCGCGGCAAGCGCCTTCGACTGGTTCGCGCTGATGACCTTCGCCGTCGTCGGCATCCTCGTCTGGCTGGCATGGACCGCACTGGCCTACGGATGGCCGCCGGGCCTGGCCCGCAGCGTCGCCCGCATGGCGCCCGAGTTCGTGCTGCGCGGCGGCGATATCCAGCTCGCCCTCGGCGTACTGATCAGCGTGCTGTGGCTGGGCCTGGTCTGGTGGCTGCCGCGCTCGTCGAGCCGGGCACCGGCCAACTGGGCAATGGGCATGACGATGCTGTGGTGTCTGGCGGTCGTGCTGCTGATGCCCTGGTTCGACCACGGACGCAGCTACCGTCCGGTGGCACAGTCGCTCGCCCTGGCCGTCGCCGGCGAGACCACCGGCGGCGCGCGCGAATGCATCGCGACGACCGAGCTGCCGCCGCCGCTGCGCAGCTCGCTGGACTATTTCGCCGGCATTCGACCGCTGCGGGCGGAAGGCGGCGTGACACCCTGCCACCTCCTGCTGGTGTATGAAGACCGCCGCCCGCTCCGCTTCGAGCTTGCGCCCGAATGGCAGACCGTGTGGCAATACCGCCGCGGCGGCGGCAGGCAACTGGAGACCTTCCGCCTCTACCGCCGCGCCGCGCCCTGATCCGCGACCGGGCGGCCAGGCTTCGTCGCGCCTGGGAGCGACTGCGGGGCATGCCCGCCAGCGCCTGCGGCCCTAGCTCATTCGCAGGAAGTGATCGCGGTAGTGGCGAAGCTCGACGATCGACTCCTGGATGTCTGCCAGCGCGGTATGTGCGCCCTTCTTCTCGACGCCCTTGTAGACCTCTGGCCGCCAGCGCTTGGCCAGTTCCTTCAGGGTGGACACGTCGAGATTGCGATAGTGGAACCAGGCCTCGAACGCAGGCATGTAGCGCGCAAGAAACCGCCGGTCCTGGCACACCGAGTTTCCGCACATCGGCGAGGTACGCGCCGGCACCCACTGCTGCAGGAATGCCAGCATCTGCCCTTCGGCCTCGGCCTCGGAAACGGTCGAGGCCCTGACGCGCTCGATCAGCCCGGACTTGCCGTGGGTGTTCTTGTTCCAGTCGTCCATCGCGTCGAGCACGTGGTCGGGCTGGTGCACGGCGATCACCGGCGCCTCGGCCACGGTGGCGAGCTGTTCGTCGGTGATGACGATCGCGATCTCGATGATCCGATCGCGGTCCGGCTCGAGGCCGGTCATCTCCATGTCCAGCCATATCAGGTGTTTCGGGTCCTGTGCCATAATCCGCGGGCCTCTTGATGCGTTTGAACGAAACAATCGAGGCCGCGATTGTGTCATAGATCGCGGAGCCCCTCGACAAACCCTTCGTCACTGCATGCGAGCCGCCCCCAAGCCCACGCCGGATCGCAAGATTGCCATGTCAAACCCAGCCTCTGTTCCTTTCGCAGCCGAATTCGCGGTCCTTTTCGTGACCCTGCTCGTCCTGAGCGCCGTGGTCAAGGGCAGCCTTATGCGGCGGCAGATCAGGCACGTGCGTGCCCGCCGTGACAGCGTCCCGGAAGCCTTTGCCGAATCCATCACGCTGGCCTCGCACCAGCGCGCGGCCGACTACACCGCCGCGCGCATGCGCCTGGGCATGGCCGAAACCGCGGTCGGCGTCGCCTTCTTGCTGATCCTGACCGTGGGCGGCGGCATCCAGTTCGTGCACGACGCGTGGAGCGCCGCCTTCGCTCCCGGCGGGCTCGCTCACGGCGTTGCCCTGCTGGCTTCGATCGGCGTGCTCGGCTGGCTGGTCGACCTGCCGTTCGGCCTGTATCGCATCTTCGTCATCGAGAAGCGCTTCGGATTCAACCGCCTGACCCCGGGGCTGTTCATCGCCGACACCGCTCGCGAGGCCGCGCTCGCAGCGCTGATCGGCCTGCCCCTGCTCGGCGTGCTGCTGTGGCTGACGGCGGCCATGGGAGACTTGTGGTGGCTCTGGGTATGGGGCTTCTGGCTCGCCTTCAACCTGCTCGTGATGCTGGTGTGGCCGACGTTCATTGCGCCCTTGTTCAACAAGTTCACCCCGCTCGCCGACGAGACCCTGAAGACGCGCGTCGAGGCACTGCTGGCGCGCTGCGGCTTTCAGTCGAAGGGTCTCTTCGTGATGGACGGATCGCGCCGCTCGGCGCACGGCAATGCCTATTTCACCGGCTTCGGTGCATCGAAGCGCATCGTCTTCTTCGACACCCTGCTCGACAAGCTCAACGCAGACGAGGTCGAAGCGGTGCTCGCACACGAACTCGGTCATTTCCGCCACCGCCATATCGTCAAGCGGCTCGCCATCCTCGCGCCCGCCAGTCTGGCGCTGCTGGCCCTGCTGGGCTGGTTGATCCAGCAGCCCTGGTTCTTCGCCGGCCTGGGCACGACCGCCACCGATACCGCAACCGCGCTCGCGCTGTTCTTTCTTGTCCTGCCGGCCTTCACCTTCCCGCTCGCGCCGGTCGCCAGCCACTGGTCGCGGGTGCATGAATACGAAGCCGATGCGTACGCGGCCAAGCAGACGCGCGCGTCCGATCTCGTCGCCGCCCTGGTCAAGCTGTATCGCGACAACGCCTCGACCCTGACGCCGGACCCGCTCTACTCCCGCTTCTTCGATTCCCACCCACCGGCGGCGCTGCGCGTGGCCCGCCTGCAGTCGCTTCGACCGTGATCGCGCGCGCGGAGGATGCCATGAATGCTCGCCCCATCGTTTCCCGACTCGCCTGCGCCGCCGTGGCCGCGGCAGGGCTCGGACTTGCCCTGCCGGCCGCGGCAGACCCGTGCGCCGGCGCCGATCTCGCCGCCGGCGAGCGAATGCACGACGAGTTGTGCATCGCCTGCCACGTGCAGCGCTTCGGTGGTGAGAACGGCTCTGCGATCTACACGCGCCCGGATCGCCGCGTGCGCACTGCGAGCGCGCTGACACAACAACTCACGGTGTGCACGACCCAGCTCGATCTACCCCTTTTCCCCGAAGACGAACGTCATATCGCGGCTTATCTCAACAAGCACTTCTACAAGTTCAAGTGAGGCAGGTAGTCCTGCGTGGGGGCAAGTGCGGCCCGGGCGTAGCGGGCGTCATCGTCGCCGCCTTCGGCCGCCACTACGAGGTGGAAACGCCGGCCGGCCGCCTGCAGTGCTCGACGCGCGGGAAGAAGAGCAGCTTCGCCTGCGGCGACGAGGTCGAGGTCCTGCCGGGCGGCGACGGCCAGGGCGTGATCGAACACCTGCACCCTCGCCGCAACCTGCTGTGGCGCTCGGACGCCTTTCGCGAGAAGCTGATTGCAGCCAATCTCACCCATGTGGCGATCGTGGTGGCCACCGAGCCGGGGTTTTCCGACCTGCTCGTCTCGCGCTGCATCGCCGCTGCGGAGAGCCAGGAAATCACGCCGCTGATCGTGCTCAACAAGGCAGACCTCACCCAGCGGCTCGCTGCGGCCAGAGCCCAGCTCGCCCCCTTTCGCGCCCTGGGCTACGAGGTCGTCGAGGTGTCTGCGCTGGGCGATGCCGGGGCGCTGAAATCCCGCCTCACCGACATGCACGTCATCTTCGTCGGCCAGTCGGGCATGGGCAAGTCCACCCTGACCAATGCCCTCGTCCCGGAGGCCCACGCAGCAACCCGCGAGATCTCGGCCGCGCTCGATACCGGCAAGCACACCACCACCTTCGCCCGCCTGTACCGGCTCGAAGGCGCCGACGCAGGAGACGCCTGGCTCATCGACAGCCCCGGCCTGCAGGCCTTCGGCCTTGCGCATCTGTCGGCGGACGAGCTGGCCGAATGCTTCATCGAGTTCCGCGCCCATCTCGGCCGGTGCCGCTTCCGCGACTGCCGTCACGACGCCGAACCGGGCTGTGCACTGCTCGCCGCCCTCGCGGCGGGCAACATCCACCCCCGACGTTTCGAACACTACCGCACGATCCGCGCGGAGATCGCCCAGGCACGCAAGCTCAACCCGGGCTGGTAGGCACGGGTGCTCAGGCGGTCGGCCCGCCGAGTTCGCGATGGCGAAAGCAGTCCACCGTGTGATCGTTCACCATGCCGGTGGCCTGCATCAGGGCGTAGCAGATCGTCGGGCCGACGAACTTGAAGCCACGCGCCTTGAGCGCGCGACTCATGTCGCGCGAGGCCGCTGTCTGCGCGGGCACCTCGGCAAGGCTGCGGAAGACGTTCTGCACCGGCGCACCGCCGACGAAGTCCCACAGGAAGCGCACCGGGTCGATGCCGGCCTCGCGCAAGCCCAGCCATGCGCGCGCATTCGCGACCGCCGCCTCGATCTTGGCGCGATTGCGGATGATGCCGGGGTCGCTCAGCAGCGCCGCCTGGCGCCCGGCGTCCCAACGCGCGATCAGCTCGGGATCGAAGCCGTCGAAGACCTCGCGGTAGCGCGCCCGTTTCCTCAGCACCGTGATCCACGACAGACCCGCCTGCGCGCCCTCGAGCAGCAGGAATTCGAACAGCCGCCGCTCGTCGTGCAGCGGCACGCCCCATTCGGTGTCGTGATAGGCGCAATAGAGCGGATCTTCACCCGGCCAGGCGCAGCGTGTCCTAGCCTTCATCGCGGAAGGCCATCAGGGTCGGCGAACGGAAGTCGCGCCGGTAGAGCACGAGGACGATCATCGTCGTGAGGGCGATGAAGACCCAGGCCTGGATGAACCAGGCAGCGGCCGAGAGGCCGAAGTAGTAGCCGCGGATGCCGCGGTTGAACTCGTCGCCGGCCTGCGAGTTGATGGAGCCGATACGCTGCGCCAGGCGCTCGTCCTCGTCGCCTTCCCTCAGCACCGGGCTGGCGCCGATCATGATCGACAGCAGGTTGAACTGCCGCAGCGACCAGGTGAACTTGAAGTACGCGTAGACGAAGATGCCGAGCAGCAGGATCAGCTTGAGCTCCCACATCGCGCGCGAACTCTCCTGCGCGAACGGCAGGGTCTGTGTGAATGACATCGCCTGGTCGAGCGTGCCGAGCACGGCGAGCAGGCCGGCGATGACGAAGATCGTCGTGCGCGCATAGAACAGCCCGATCTGCATCAGGTTGCCCACCAGTGCTGCATCCGGGATGCGCATCTCGCGCCTGAGCAACTCCCGCGCCCAGCACAGCCGCTGGCGGTCGCAGGCTTCCTGCAGGCCGAGCTTCGCCCA
>JBFGUQ010000068.1:0-9162 GCA_041565515.1 Rhodocyclaceae bacterium
CAGGATGAGCTTGCTCTGCACCACATGCGACTTCATCTTGGTGAACTCGGCGTCGGTGAGCTTTGCCGGCTTGTTCAGGATGCCGTCGGGCACCTTGGCCTTGCCGACGTCGTGGAGCAGGGCGCCGATCGCGATCTCGCGGATGATCTCGCGCGGCAGCGCCAGCGTGCGCGCGAAGGCCGTCATCAACGCGCACACCGACACCGAATGCTGGAAGGTGTAGCCGTCGTGGTCCTTGAGCCGTGCCAGCGGCAGCAGCGCGTCCTGGTCACGGAAGATCGAGTCGATGATGCGCTCGACCAGGGGTTCGATCTTCTCCATCTCGATCTGCCTGCCGAGGCGGATGTCCCCGAGCATGTCGCGCACGATCAGGTTCGCCTCGCGGTGCAGGTCGCGGGCACGCGTCGTGGCCTCCAGCGCCGGCGGTTCGACCGCCTGGGCGGGCTCGATGGCAATGGCCTCGAGCTGCCGGTCGACCTGTTTCGCGGCCTCTTCCAGCGTCGGTGCCTCGACGACGTCGAGGCCGCGGACGGTGTCGATGTAGATCTCGTGCACGCCCAGCGCGCGCACCTTGTGCAGCACGGCCTCGTCCTTGACGGCGAAGCGGCTGCGCACGAAGTTGTGCTCCATCCAGTCGCAGTTGAGGTCGTGGATGTACATGCCCGGCTGGAGGCTGTCGATGGGGATGAGCTTGATCATGCGCCGAACCCTTGGAGGAACCGGGAGTATGGCCCAATGCCATTTCCGGGGCCAACAATGGATGGCCCGCGAGGAGCACCGGTCGATGGCCCCGGCACATGGCGGCAGCCCGGCTCTGGGCCGGGCGGCTGCGGTGCTAGAATTCGGCCCTCGTCTGTCTCGTCCTCAGGAGCAATCCGGTGCGTATCGTCTGTCTCGACCTCGAAGGTGTGCTTGTCCCCGAAATCTGGATCGAATTCGCCGAGCGCACCGGCATCCCCGAACTGCGCCGCACGACGCGTGACGAGCCGAACTACGATACGCTGATGAAGTACCGGCTGGACATCCTGGCCGGCCGCAACCTGGGGCTGCCGGACATCCAGGAGGTGATCGCTGGCATGGGGCCGATGTCCGGGGCGCGCGCATTCCTCGACGATCTGCGTGCCGCCTACCAGGTGGTGATCCTGTCCGACACCTTCTACGAGTTCGCACACCCGCTGATGCGCCAGCTTGGCTGGCCGACCCTGTTCTGCCACAGCCTAGAGGCCAATGCCGAGGGCGTGCTGGTGAACTACCACCTGCGCATGCCCGACCAGAAGCGCGAGGCGGTGCGGCGCTTCAAGGAGCTGAACTTCAAGGTCGTGGCCGCCGGCGACTCGTACAACGATACCGCGATGCTCGGCGAGGCGCACGGCGGCATCCTGTTCCACCCGCCCGAGAACGTGGTGCGCGAGTTTCCGCAGTATCCGGTGGTGCGCGACTACGATGCGCTGCGCAGCGAGATCGACAAGGCTTTCGCCCGAGTCGGCTGACTCGGGCGAAAGCCTGTCGGCCGGCGTACGGCCCCCGCTCTCTGCGTTCGCCGCCCCCCGAGGGGCTCAGTCTCTCCACCTCAGGTAGGCAGAAACCGTCATGCACCGCACCCGTTACTTCACCCTCTCGGCCTCTTGCCCGGACCGCGTCGGCATCGTCGCCCGCGTGTCCGGCTTCATCGCCGAGCATCAGGGCTGGATCCTCGAGACCTCGCTGCACGCCGAGCCGCCGCAGGAGGGCGAGGCCATCGGGCGCTACTTCATGCGCATCGAGATCCGGGCGGACTCCGTTCCCTTCCACCTCGCCGAGTTCCGCGAGCGTTTCAGCCCGCTCGCCGAAGAGCTGGAGATGGACTGGAAGATCAGCGATTCGGCGGTGAAGAAGCGCGTCGTGGTGCTGGTGAGCAAGCAGGAGCACTGCCTCTACGATCTGCTCGCGCGCTGGCAGTCGAAGGAACTCGACATCGAGATCCCGTGCGTGATCTCCAACCACGACAGCTTCCGCGGCTTCGTCGAGTGGCATGGCATCCCGTTCCACCACGTACCGGTCACCGCCGACAACAAGGCATCGGCCTACGCCGAGGTGCAGCGCATCTTCGAGGAGGTGCGCGGCGACTCGATGGTGCTCGCGCGCTACATGCAGATCCTGTCGCCGGCGCTGTGTTCCGCCTATCCCGGTCGAATCATCAACATCCACCACAGCTTCCTGCCCAGCTTCGTCGGCGCCCGTCCCTACCATCAGGCCTGGGCGAAGGGCGTGAAGCTGATCGGCGCCACCTGCCACTACGTGACGGCCGACCTCGACCAGGGGCCGATCATCGAGCAGGACGTCATCCGCATCGACCACTCGGACGCGGTCGAGGACATGGTGCGCTACGGCAAGGACATCGAGAAGACGGTGCTCGCCCGCGGCCTGCGCTATCACCTCGAAGACCGGGTGCTGGTGCACGGCAACAAGACCATCGTCTTTCGCTAGCCGTGGCGCCGGCAACGCCGTTCGGGCGAGCGAGTCCGGCAAGCCGGGTCCGGGCGTCGCCCTCGCGCGCAGGCAGGATGCAGGCCGGGCCTGCACCCGCGGCCGGCAGACGCCTTCAGACGCCGAGGTAGCGCTCCCACAACCCGGGTTCGGCCGCCAGCGCGGCGTTGTCGCCGCGCCAGGCGCTGCGGCCCTTTTCCATGAAGTTGTGGTGGTCGGCGACGCGCATCAGCTCCTTCAGGTACTTGTCGATGACGAGAATGGCCTGGCCGGCCTGCTTGAGCTGGCCGAGCACCTTCCAGATCTCGCGCCGTACCAGCGGCGAGATGCCTTCGGTGGCCTCGTCCAGGATCAGCAGCTGCGGGTTCGTCATCAAGGCCCGGCCGATCGCGAGCATCTGCTGCTCGCCACCGGAGAGTTCGTTGCCCATGTTGCGCGAGCGCTGCGCCAAGGCCGGGAACAGCGCGTAGATCCGCTCCAGCGTCCACGGCTCGCTGCTTGCGTTGCGGTTGGCGGCGAAGGCGAGCAGGTTCTCGCGCACGCTGAGGTTGGGGAAGATCTGTCGTCCCTCGGGCACCAGCGCCAGGCCCATCCGGGCGATGCGCTCGGTCGGGCGGCCGTCGATGCGCTCGCCGAGAAAGCGGATCTCGCCCGACCAGGCGGGCAGTTGCCCGAAGACCGCGCGCAGGGTCGTGGTCTTGCCCATGCCGTTGCGTCCGAGCAGGGTGGCGGCCTCGCCGCGGCCGACCTCCAGGTTCATGCCGAACAGCACCTGGCTCTGGCCGTAGCCGGTCTCGAGGTTCTCGATCGACAGCAGGGCACTCACTGCAGACCCTCCAGGGCCGCCGCTTCGTCGTCGCCGAGGTAGGCGGCGACGACCTCGGGGTCGCTGCGGATCCGGTCGGGCGTGCCGCTGGCGATCACCCGGCCCGCCAGCAGCACCGAGATCCGGTCCGCGAGGCGGAACACCGCCTCCATGTCGTGCTCGACCAGGATCATCGTGTGTTCGCCGCGCAGGCGGTGGATCAGCTCGCCCATCTGCTGCGACTCCTCGGGGTCGGTGCCGGCCATCGGTTCGTCGAGCAGCAGCAGGCGTGGCTTGCAGGCCAGCGCCATGCCGAGCTCGAGCGCGCGCTGGTGGCCATGAGACAGCGTGCCGACGACCCGCTCCATGACCTCGACGAGACCCACCCGCCGGGCCGCCTCTTGCGCGCCTTCGTCGAGGTCGGATTCGTCCGCCACGGTGCCGAGGATGTCGAAGGAGTGGCCGGTGCGCGCCTGCACGGCCAGCGCGAGGTTCTCGCGAACGCTCAGGCGTGGTAGCAGGGTGGTGATCTGGAACGAGCGCACGATGCCCGCGGCGACGCGCTTGTGGATCGGCAGCCGGGTGATGTCGCGGCCTTCGAACAGGATGCGGCCGCTGTCGGGCGCCCGTTCGCCCGCCAGTTGCGCCAGCAGGGTCGTCTTGCCGGCGCCGTTGGGCCCGATCAGCGCATGGATCTCGCCGGCGACGACCTCGAGCTCGCAGTGGTCGGTCGCCACCAGCCCGCCGAAACGCTTCACCAAGTGCTCTACCTGCAGCAGGGTGTGGCTCATCGTGCCTTCTCCTCGGTCGCGCTGGCGGCCTGGCCATGCGCATGCCCGCCGCGATGCAGCCGGGCGCGGATACGCTCGCGCAGGCTCATGACGCCGTCCGGCGCCAGCAGGACGATGAACAGCAGCAGGCCGCCCAGGAACAGGTTCCAGTGCTCGGTGTGGGTGGAGATGGCCTCCTCGAGCAGCAGGAAGATCGCCGCGCCCATGACGCCGCCCCAGAAATAGCCCGCGCCGCCGATGATGACCATCACGATCAGGATGCCCGACTGGTGCCAGGTCAGCGTGTGCGGCGTGACCCCCAGGCTGAGGTTGGCGAGCAAGCCGCCGGCCAGGCCGGCGAGGCCGCCGGAAAGGGTGAAGGCCAGGAGCTTGAGGCGGTAGACCGGATAGCCGATGGCGGCCATGCGGCGCTCGTTCTCGCGGATCGCGACCAGCGCGCGGCCGAAGCGGGAGGCCACCAGCCGGTAGAGCAGCACGAACGCGAGGCCGGCGGTGAACAGCACGAAGTAGTAGAAGGCGAGGTCGCCCTCGAGGGCGAGGCCGGGCACGATCGAGCGTGCCGTCAGCGCCAGGCCGTCGTCGCCGCCGAATTCCGGCAGCGAAACCGCGAGGTAGTAGAACAGCTGGGCGAAGGCGAGGGTGATCATGATGAAATACACCCCGCGCGTGCGCAGGCTGACCGCGCCGATGAGGAAGGCCGCCAGTGCCGCCGCGCTCGCCGCCACCGGCAGGGCGATCCAGGCGGCGACCACGCCCTGCTTGGCGAGAATGGCCACCGCATAGCCGCCGGTGCCGAGGAAGGCCGCATGGCCGAGGCTGATCATGCCGCCGTAGCCGAGCGCGAGGTTGAGCGCGCTCGCCGCCAGCGCCAGGATCAGCACCCGGCTGCCGACGCCGATGTAGAAGTCCTCGCCGATCGAACTCATGATCAGCGGATACACCGCGAGCAGCACCGCGACGGCAATCGCCGACCACGGCCCGGGCAACCCGGCCACGAGCGGGGTCTCGGCGAAGCGGCCGGACGCGGGCGCGGTGTTCATGTCGGTCACCCCCGCGCCGGGAACAGGCCCTGGGGCCGGAAGAAGAGCACGCAGACCATCAGCAGGCTGACCAGCATCGAGGCCAGGGTCGGGCCCAGGGTGGCGGCGGTGGCCGAGTCCGTGACCAGCTTCAGGCCGACGGTCAGCAGCACGCGGCCGACGGTGTCTATCATGCCCACCAGCAGGGCGCCGACCAGCGCACCGCGCATCGAGCCGATGCCGCCGATGACGATGACCTCGAAGGCCGGGATCAGGATCGACTCGCCCATGCCGACCGACACCGCCAGCAGCGGGCCGAGCAGTGCGCCGGCCAGCGCGCACAGACCCGCGCCGAGGGCGAAGACGAAGGTGAACAGCGGCTCGATGCGCACGCCCATCACCGCCGCCATCTGCGGGTTCGAGGCCCCGGCGCGCATCCACATGCCGATGCGGGTGCGATTGACCAGCAGGTAGAGGCCGAGCGCAACGGCGAAGCCGACGCCGATGATCAGCAGGCGGTAGGCCGGGTAGTAGAGCTCGTCGGCCACCAGCTCGACCGGGCCGGACAGGCTCTCGGGCATGCCGAGCATCAGCGGCTGGGCGCCGAAGACGATCTTGATCGTTTCGTTCGCGATCAGGATCAGGGCGAAGGTGGCGAGCACCTGGGACAGGTGGCTCATCGCCTGCAGCCGACGGTAGAGCACGCGCTCGAGGATCGCACCGATCAGCGCGGTGGCGACAATGGCCAGCACCAGGGCGGGAAAGAAGCTCTGCAGCGCCTGGTAGAAGGCGGCGGCGAGGAAGGCGCCGATCATGTACAGCGAGCCGTGGGCGAGATTGATCAGGTCCATGATGCCGAACACGAGCGTCAGCCCGGCGGCAAGGAGGAACAGCATCAAGCCGTACTGCAGGCCATTGAGCGCCTGCTCGACGATCAGGTAGAGCATTCGGAGAACCAGGGGTCGGGAGGCGAATCGTGCCCGCGGCCGCAGCGCGCAATCAAGCTGGCGGGGGCGCAGCGCGCCGCAGCAAGGGGGCGGGCACCCCCGCTGCCCCGCTGCGGCGTGCGTCTGCGGGGCGTCTTACATCTTGCAGTCCTGGGCGTAGGCATCGGTGTGGTTGTCCATCACCTTGCCGACGTACTTGTTGCCCACCGAGCCGTCGGCGTTCGTCACCACCTCGCGCAGATAATAGGACTGCACCGGGTAGTGGTTGTTGCCGAGGCGATATTCGCCGCGAGTGCTCGGTGCCTTCACCGTCTCGAGCGCCTTGCGGAAGGCGGCCTTGTCCTCGACCTTGCCGCCGGTCGCCTTCAGCGCGGCATCGATCAGCAACGCGGCGTCGTAGCCCTGCGACGCGTACAGCGTCGGCAGGCGGCCGAAATCCTTCTGGAAGTCGGCGACGAAGCGCCGATTGACCGGGTTGTCCATCTCCCGATACCAGTGGGTGGTGTTGAACACGCCCTCCATCGCCGGGCCGACCGCCTTGACCACGTCCTCGTCGCCGGAGAAGCCGGGTGCGAACAGCGGGGTCTTCTTCATCATCCCCGACTGCGCATACTGCTTGATGAAGTTGATCCCCATGCCACCGGGCAGGAAGATGTACAGCGCATCGGCGCCCGAGGCACGGATCTGCGCGATCTCGGCGGCATAGTCGAGCTGGCCGAGCTTGGTGTAGACCTCGTCGACGACCTCGCCCTGGTAGAAGCGCTTGAATCCGGTCAGCGCGTCCTTGCCTGCCGGGTAGTTGGGGGCCACCAGGGCAAGCTTCTTGAAGGCCTTGTCCTGCACATGCTTGCCCATCGCCTCATGCAGGTTGTCGTTCTGCCACGCGACGTTGAAGAAGAAGGGGCTGCATTCGGCGCCGGCGTACTGGCTGGGGCCCGCGTTGGCGCTGATGTAGAAGGTCTCCGCGCCGAAGAAGGCCGGTCCGACCCCGAGCATGATGTTGGAGAACACCACGCCGGTGGCGATGTCGACCTTGTCGCGCTTGATGAAGCGTTCGGCGATCTGCTTCGCGGTCTCAGGGTTCTGCGCGTCGTCGGCGACGATCACCTCCGTGGGGAGTTCGCCGAGCTTGCCGCCGAGATGCTTGAGGGCGAGATCGAAGCCGTCGCGGATGTCGATCCCGAGTCCCGCGCCCGGTCCGGACAGCGTGGTCATCATGCCGACCTTGATGCTGTCCGCGGCGAGCGCGGTGGCGCTGGCGAGCAGCGTGGAGCAGGCAAGGGCGAGGCAGGTCTGCTTGAGCATTAAGCGATCTCCGGTGACGTGAAGGATGGCAGGCGCGATCTTCTCACGACGGGGGCACCGCCGGCGAGCCGCGCCGCGGGCGGCTGCGCCGCGATCGCGCGTCGCGCCTGCGGCACATCGTCGCCTTGCGCCGCGCCAGGCGCCGGTTCGGCTGTCGCAACGGCAAAAAATAGGGCGCCCCGCGGGGCGCCCTTAGTGCTTGCCGGCTTGCGCGCGGCTCAGCGGTGCTCAGTGGTGATAAGCCGTCTCACCGTGAGCGGTGATGTCCAGGCCCTCGCGCTCTTCGTCTTCCGGCACACGCAGGCCGACGAGGATGTCCGCGATCTTGAAGCCGATGAAGGCGACGACGGCGGACCAGATGATGGTGATGATCACGCTGTAGGTCTGGATCCACACCTGCGAGCCGATGGAGAAGTCCTCGCCGCCGGTGCCGCCGAGGCCGGGCGCGGTGAACACGCCGGTCAGGATCGCACCGAGGATGCCGCCCAGGCCATGGACGCCGAAGACGTCGAGCGAGTCGTCGGCGCCGAGCATGTGCTTGAGGCCATTGACGCCCCACAGGCAGACGAAGCCGGAGAGCAGGCCGATGACGATCGCGCCCATCGGGCCGACCGAGCCGCAGGCCGGGGTGATCGCCACCAGGCCGGCGACGGCGCCGGATGCGGCGCCCAGCATCGAGGGCTTGCCCTTGAACATCGCCTCGCCCAGCGACCAGGACAGCACCGCGGCGGCCGTGGCGACCAGCGTGTTGATGAAGGCCAGCGTGGCGCCAGAGGTGGCTTCGAGGTTGGAGCCGGCGTTGAAGCCGAACCAGCCCACCCACAGCATCGATGCACCGACCATGGTCAGCGTCAGCGAGTGCGGCGCCATCGATTCGCGACCGAAGCCGATGCGCTTGCCCACCATGTAGGCGCCGACCAGCCCGGCCACGCCGGCGTTGATGTGCACCACGGTGCCCCCGGCGAAGTCGAGCGCGCCGTCACCCAGCAGATAGCCGCCCGGACCCCACACCATGTGGCAGATCGGCAGGTAGCAGAAGGTGAACCAGATCACCGAGAACAGCAGCACCGCGGAGAACTTCATGCGCTCGGCGAAGGAGCCGACGACGAGTGCGCAGGTGATGCCGGCGAAGGTGGCCTGGAAGGCGATGAAGGCGTATTCGGGCAGCTTCACGTTGTCGGTGAAGGTGTCTGCGAGCGAATCACCGTTGATGCCGGACAGGAACAGCTTGTCGAGCGAGCCGATGAAGGGGCTGGCCTCGGTGAAGGCCAGGCTGTAGCCGTAGAAGGTCCACAGCACGGCGATCAGCGAGAACACCACCATCACCTGCATCAGCACCGACAGCATGTTCTTCGAGCGCACCAGGCCGCCGTAGAACAGCGCCAGGCCCGGCAGGGCCATGAACAGCACCAGCAGCGTGGCGGTCATGATCCAGGCGACATCGCCCTTGTTGACCTCGACTGCGGCTTCGGCAACCGCGGCGACTGCTTCCGCCGCGGCTTCGACAGCCGGGGCCGCCGGTGTTTCCTGGGCGATCGCGCCGCCCGCCAGGCCGACGGTCAGCGCCGTCAGCAGAATCGTGAACAGTTTTCTCATTTGCTCGTTCTCCCTTAAAGCGCGTCGGCACCCGTTTCGCCGGTGCGGATTCGGATCGCCTGTTCCAGATCGAAGATGAAGATCTTGCCGTCGCCGATCTTGCCGGTGGCGGCGGACTTCTCGATGGCCTCGACGACCTGGTCGAGGATGTCGGCCTCGATCGCGGCTTCGATCTTGACCTTGGGCAGGAAGTCGACGACGTACTCGGCGCCGCGGTAGAGCTCGGTATGGCC
>JBFGUQ010000069.1:0-9156 GCA_041565515.1 Rhodocyclaceae bacterium
GCCTACCTTGACCTGATAGAGGCTCTTGTCCGCCTGCACCAGCGCATGCGAGACCGGCCCCTGCATCAGCACGCCGACCATGCTCAGGGACTCCAGCGGAAAGGCCTCGAGCGGCTCGCGACGCCGATCCAGGTCGGGCCTGATGCCGCCGCCGCCGGCCCGCTTTTCCAGCTCCATACGCCCGGCGCGGAAGGGGTTGTCGGCAGTCTGGGCGCCGTAGGCGACCACCGCAAAGGGCTTGATCTCCGGCAGCGGGCGCACCGCGCCGCGCATGCCCCTGGCCTGCTCGCCCATCCAGGCCAGAATGTCTTCCTGTTCGCCGCCGGCACAACCGAAGACCACGAGACAGGATGCAAGAATCGCCGCTGTTCTCATCACTTCTTCCCCTGCGCGGCCTTGGCCGCCTGCCGCTGCTGGGCCAGCTCTTCCTCGTCGAGGTAGCGGTAGGTCACCGCCTTGGCCTCGAGCTTGAGCTTGCCGTCCTTGTCGGCGCTGAGGGCAACGTCGTTCAGCGTGACGATGCGCGGCATGCGCGCCACGTCGCTCGCGAATTCGCCGAGGTCGTGGTAGGTGCCGGTGACACGGATGTCGATCGGCATCTCGGCGTAGAAATCCTTGATGACGTCGGCACCCGGCTTGAACAGTTCGAACTGCAGGCCGCGCCCGAGGCCGGCCTGGTTGATGTCCGACAGCAGCGAATCCATCTCGGCGCGGTTGGGCAGCTGCTTGAGCAGGGCGCCGAACTGGCGATCGATCTCGGCCAGCTGCCGCTTGTGCTCCTCCAGGTTGACCGCCTGACGCTTCTTGCCGACCCAGCTTTCGCGCAACTGGACCTCTTCGGCCTCGCGCTGCGTCAGGGTGTCGGTGAGCTCCTGCCAGTCGAACCACCAGAAGGCCGCCAGCGTGGCCACCAGGAGACCGACATAGACCGCAACCCGCGGCGCGTCCGGCCACACGCCCGGGTCGTTCGGGTCCAGGCCCTTGAAGTCCTGCGCGAGGCGCTGCAGGTCGATGCCGCGAGCGGGCTTCGCTGCCTCGGTCGATTTCATTTGCTCACCCCCGCCGCCTGCACCGGCTTCGTTCCTTCTTCCGTCTTGGGCGGCTCGATGCCGATACTCAGGGTGAATTCGCTCACCTTGCGGTTATCCACGGTGGCCGCCTTCACTTCGACCAGCTGCGGCTGCTCGAGGAAGGGCGAACCCTCCAGGTTGCGCATCAGGTGCGATACGCGCGCGTTCGACTGCGCATACCCCACCAGGGTCACGCGCGCCCCGGCCTGCTTCAGCGACTTCAGGTAGACCGCCTCCGGCATGCCGTAGGCGAGCTCGTTGAACAGGTGAACGGTCTCGGCACGATTGCTCTGCAGCGACTCGATGACCTGCTTGCGTGCGAGCAGCGCGTCGATCTGCTCGCGCAGCCGGCGAATCTCCGCGATTTCGATGTCGAGCTTGGCGATTTCCGCCTTGAGGAAGGCATTCCGCGCTTCCTGGCGCTCGATGTAGCCAGCGTAGACGGAGTGCACGGCGAAGCCGATCAGGCCGCCGAGCACGATCATCGCGACCGAGATCGTATAGAACTGCTGGCGACGCTGCCGGCGCTTCTCTTCGCGGTGGGGGAGCAGGTTGATCCGGATCATGCGTCGAATCTCCGCAGGGCCAGGCCGCAAGCCACCATCAGCGAGGGGGCGTCGGCGAGCAGGTTCTTCGGCCGGACCTTGGACGACAGGGTCATGCCGACAAACGGGTTGGCCACGATGGTTTCGATCTGGGTGCGCGCACCGACGACGTCGGCCAGGCCGGGCATCACCGCGCAGCCGCCGGCGAGCACCAGGTGATCGACCTGGTTGAACTGGGTGGAGGTGAAGAAGAACTGCAGCGCGCGCGACACCTCGAGGGCGAGGCTGTCCATGAAGGGGCGCATCAGCTCCCGCGGATAGGCTTCGGGCAGCGTACCGGAGCGCTTCGCCGCCTCGGCCTCTTCGACGCTCATGCCGTACTGGCGCGAGATGTCCTGGGTCAGCTGGTAGCCACCGAAGGCCTGCTCGCGCGAGTACACCTGCTGGCGATTGCGGAACATGGTGACGTTCATGACGTTGGCGCCGACGTCGATGAGGCCGATGATCTTGTCGTCACCCTCCTGCGGCAATTGCCGGCTGACGAGTTCGAGGGCGGACTCGATCGCGAGCGACTCGACATCCACCACGACCGCATTGAGGCCGGCGGCCTGGGCGACGGCGACGCGGTCTTCGACCTTGTCCTTGCGCGACGCGGCGATCAGGACCTCGACCTCGCCCGGCGCGCCACCGGCGGGCCCGACCACCTGGAAGTCGAGGTTCACCTCGTCGAGCGCGAAGGGGATGTACTGGTTGGCCTCGGACTCCACCGAAAGCTCCATCTCCTGCTCGCGCAGGCCCTCGGGCAGGATGATCTTCTTGGTGATGACGGAAGAGGCCGGCAGCGCCATCGCGACGTTGCGGGCCCCGGGCCCGAAACGCCGCATGGCGCGCTTCACGGCCTCGCTCACCGCCTCGAGATTGGCGATATTGCCATCGCTCACCACGTCGCGCGGGAGCGGCTCGATCGCATAGCGCTCGACTTTGTAACCGTCCTTGTCACCTCCCGACAGCTCGACCAGCTTCACCGATGAAGAGGAGATATCGAGCCCGGCAAGCTGGCGCGCTTTCGATCCGAACAGGGAGATGTCAATCACAAAGAAAATCCTTACATTTCTTTATGTTACGCGCAATTGCTGAATAAGGCCTTGAGATGCTAGCAACAAGCCTACGAGGTGTAAAGCTAAATGCATCACGCTTAACGGCCTGAAACATCAACTCTTTAGGGCATCCCATATAATGGGCACCCCTTTAGAACTTCTCTGGACTGCCGATGCGCTGGGTCCTCTACCCGATCGCAGCGCTTGTCGCGCTGACGATCCTCGGCCTCGCCACCCTGGCAGCGATCTCGCTGTTCGCGTGGCCCAACCTGCCCAACCTCGATACGCTCACCGACTATCGCCCGCGCGTACCGCTGCGAGTATATACGTCGGACGGATACCTCCTCGGCGAATTCGGCGAAGAACGGCGCAGCGTCGTGAGGATCGCCGACGTACCGCCGGCGCTCAAGCAGGCGATCCTCGCCGCCGAGGACGAGCGCTTCTACGAGCATCCGGGCATCGACCCGATGGGGATCGCGCGCGCCGCGCTGGCCAATCTGTCCTCGGGCGGCCGCGGCCAGGGCGCATCGACGATCACCATGCAGGTGGCGCGCAACTTCTTCCTGTCGCGCGAGAAGACCTTCAACCGCAAGCTCTACGAGATCCTGCTCGCGCTCAAGATCGAACGCAGCCTGCCCAAGGACCAGATCCTCGAGCTCTACATCAACCAGATCTACCTCGGCCAGCGCTCCTACGGCTTCGCCGCGGCCGCCCGCGCCTACTACGGCAAGACGCTCGACGCGATCACCCTGCCCGAGGCGGCGATGCTGGCCGGACTGCCCAAGGCGCCATCGGCATACAACCCGATCGTGAACCCGGCGCGAGCCGCGGTACGCCAACAGTACGTGCTGCGGCGCATGCTCGAAGCCGGCTTCATCGACGAGGTCGCCTACCATGACGCGCTGGGCTTCGCCACGCCCACCGTCAGCAAGAAGATCACGGCCGCAGTGCGCCAGAAACAGGGCGACGGTCTGCACGGCGACCATGTCGCCGAGATGGCGCGCCAGATCGCCGTGGAGCAGTTCGGCGAGCAGGCCTACGAGCTGGGCATTCGCATCGTCACCACCATCACGCGCAAGGACCAGCAGGCGGCCTATGCCGCCCTGCGCAAGGGCGTGCTGGACTACGACCGGCGCCATGGCTACCGCGGCCCGGAGGCCTTCGTGGAATTGCCGTCCGGCAAGGTTGCCGACGACAACCTGGATGAACTGCTCGCCGACGCCAGCGATCACGACGACCTGCTCGCAGCCCTCGTGCTCGAGGCATCGCCGAAGCAGGTCAGGGTCTACCGCCGCGGCGAACAACTGACCATCAGTGGAAACGGCCTCAAGTTCGCCGCGCCGATGCTTGCCGACAAGGCGCCGCAGACGCGCCGCATCCGCCGCGGCGCGATCGTCCGCATCCGGGACACTGGCGAAAAGGGCTGGGAAATCGTGCAGATGCCCGAAGTCCAGGCCGCCCTGATCTCGATCGACGCGGCCACCGGTGCGGTTCGCGCACTGGTCGGTGGCTTCGACTTCGCCAGCAACAAGTTCAATCACGTGACCCAGGCGCAGCGCCAGCCCGGGTCCAGTTTCAAGCCCTTCATCTATTCGGCCGCGCTCGAGCGCGGCTTCGGCCCCGGCAACGTCGTGTCGGACGACCCGCTGTACTTCCCCCCGGGCGTCACCGGCAGCCAGGCCTGGGAACCGAAGAACTACGACGGCAAGTCCGGCGGCCCGGTGACGGTGCGCGACGCCCTGGCGCGCTCCAAGAACCTGGTGTCGATCCGCCTGCTGCAGACGATCACCCCCGAGTATGCGCAGGACTATTCGGCGCGCTTCGGCTTCGACCCCAGCCGCCATCCGCCCTACCTCACCATGGCGCTGGGCGCGGGCTCGGCGACGCCGTGGGAGATGGCCGCCGGCTACGCGGTGTTCGCCAACGGCGGCTATCGGGTCGAGCCCTACGTGGTCAAGGAGATCTACGATGGCAACGATCGCCTCGTGGCCCGCATCGACCCGCCGGTGGCGGGCGAGAGCGCGCCGCGCGTGATCGATGCGCGCAACGCCTGGCTGATGGACTCGATGATGCAGGACGTCATCCAGCGCGGCACGGCCACCCGCGCGCGCACGCTCAAGCGCCATGATCTTGCGGGCAAGACCGGCACCACCAACGACTATCTCGATGCCTGGTTCTGCGGCTACAACCCCGACGTCGTCGCGGTGTCGTGGATGGGCTTCAGCCAGCCGCGCAACCTGGGCCGCGGCGAAACCGGCGGCGCCGCCGCACTGCCGATCTGGATCGACTACATGCGTGAAGCCCTGGCGGGCCGGCCCGAACCCGACCGTCCGCGCCCCGGCGGCCTGGTCGTCGTCGAAGCGGGCGACGGCAGCCGCCAGGATTATCACTACGCCGAGAATCCGCCGCCCGAACCGCCCTTGCTGCCCGACTGGCTGGAGCGCCTGTTCGCCGACGACTCGCCGGCGCTGGAGGCACCCGAGGAGGCGATCCCGTCGATGGCGCCGGGCCCGGCGCTGCCGCTTCCGGCCCGCCAGGTGCCCGCACCGGTGGTCGAGCGCCAGGCGGTGCCTATCCGGCGCTGACGGCGACCTGCGTCGGCCGCCCTAGTCCGGCCGGCGCAGGCTCGCGGTTTGGCCGCTCTGCTGGCTCACCAGCGCCGCGAGCATGGCGTAGAGTTCGGAGCCGTCGCGGGTATTGACCCAGGCGCCGCCTTCGGGGCGGAAGTGAAAACCGCCCGATTTCGCCGCCACCCATATCTCGCGCGCGGCGGTGTGGCGATTGATGATCATCTTGGTGCCATTGTCGAACTCGATCTCGAGCACGCCGCCGGGTTTGGGCTCGATGTCGAAATCGACGCCGCAATCCTCGAGCGCGCGCTCGATGCGGTCGAGTTCGGCCTCCGCCAGCGCATTGAATGCAGACTCTTCCATGCTGACTCCTTCTGTTAGCATTCCGGTTTTTCGTGAAGAACCGCGATGCAAGCAAAGCTAGTTGCGATCGCGCTCGTTTGCGCGCTGCTGTCGGCCTGCGGCATCAAGGGCCCGCTGTACCTGCCGGCGCCGAGCGCGAAGGCGGCCGCGGCCCAGTCCGTGCCGGGCGCCGATCATAGCAAAACCGCCAGCGACGCGGATCCGCGTTCCCCGGACCTGCTGCCAAGCCCGCCGATTCAATGACAAACCTCTCGCCTCAACCCGCTAGCTACCCGATGCCCACGCTGCAGATGCGGGCGGGCATTCTCGCGCTCGAAGACGTCGCCCTGCCCGACATTGCCGCGCGCTTCGGCACGCCCACCTATGTCTATTCGCGCGCGGCCCTCACGGCCGCCTTCGACGCCTATCGCCAGGCGCTCGGCCGACGTCGCGCCCTGATCTGCTACGCGGTCAAGGCCAACTCCAATCTCGGCGTGCTGTCGGTCTTCGCGCGCCTCGGTGCCGGCTTCGACATCGTCTCCGGCGGCGAGCTGGCGCGCGTGCTGGCGGCCGGTGGCAGCGCGGACCGGGTGGTGTTCTCCGGCGTCGGCAAGAGCCGTGAGGAAATGCGCCAGGCACTCGGCGCCGGCATCCGCTGCTTCAACGTCGAATCCGCCGCCGAGCTCGACAAGCTCGATGCGATAGCGGCCGAGCTCGGCCAGCGCGCGCCGATCGCCTTGCGTGTGAACCCGGACGTGGATCCGAAGACGCACCCTTACATCTCCACCGGGCTCAAGGGCAACAAGTTCGGCGTTGCCTTCGCCGATGCGCTCGCGCTCTATCGCCGCGCCGCGGCCCTGCCCAACCTCAAGGTCAGCGGCGTCGCCTGTCACATCGGCTCGCAGTTGCTGGACCCTGCGCCGATGGCCGAAGCGGCGGGGAAACTGCTCGCGCTCGTGGACCAGCTCGGCGCCGAGGGCATCGAACTGGACCACATCGACCTCGGCGGCGGGCTCGGCATTCGTTATCGCGACGAGACACCGCCTCCGGTCGGCGAGTATCTTGCGCCCTTGCTGGCACTGTTCGAAGGTCGCCGCGAAGAGCTGTGCTTCGAGCCAGGACGCTCGCTCGTCGGCAACGCCGGCCTGTTGCTCAGCCGCGTGGAGTATCTGAAGCCGGGCGAGACCAAGAGCTTCGCCATCGTCGACGCCGCGATGAACGATCTCGCCCGTCCCGCGCTCTACGACGCCTGGCACGACGTCGTGGAAGTAGCCCCTCGCGAATTGGAGCCGAAGCGCTACGAGATCGTCGGCCCGATCTGCGAGAGCGGCGATTTCCTCGCTCACGACCGCAAGCTGGCGGTGGCCGAGGGGGATCTGCTTGCGATCCTGTCGGCCGGCGCCTACGGCATGACGATGAGCTCGAACTACAACACGCGTCCGCGCGCCGCCGAGGTGATCGTCGATGGCGACAAGGTCCACCTGGTGCGCGAGCGCGAGACGGTGGCCGCCCTCTACGAGCGCGAAACGCCGCTCGCGTGAGACTGGACCGGCAGGGCGAAAAGGCGTCCTGCTGATCGCCGCTCCCATCCCCGGCGGGTGCATCGCCAGGCAGGACAGCGACACTTGCGCCGCCCGGCCCTGCCCTCGCCCGTCCACGCTGGGCGAGTCCTCGTTCAAGCGCCTGCGGCCGGGCCCACGGCAGTATTCTGCTTCATGCCTTCGGACTCTTGATACAGCGCCCGCCCGAACGCCTTCCATGCCGGGCCACCACTGGTGTGAACCCCGATCTCGGCACTCTCGCGCATGGTCTGCAGCATCAGGATCGACAGCGCAAACAGCTCGCCCTTGCCGCGCTTTGCGAAGTCCGGGTCGTGTAGCAGGCCGATGTTGCAGCCTGGCGTACAACCAAGCGCCTCGCGCGCCAGCGCGCGAATGGTCGCCGCATCGTTCCAGTCCAGCCCGAGCAGGATGCCGCGCTTGACGATCTCCCGCTCGAGTTCGCGCGCCGTGCGATTGAAATGACCGAATCCGCTCATGGGCCAACCTGCCTCGTCCGCGCGGACACGAGGTGCCGGACCGACTCGACGCCGTCATGCCGCTACAATGAATATCGATTCCGAATTTGCAGCGCCGACCATTCTAGCCTGCCCTGCCGCCATGCCAGCACACCCGAACATCATGAAACAAAGCCTCTTCCGCAAGCCTCTGTCCGCCCTGGTGCGATCGCTTGCCGCCGTGCTGCTCGGCGGCGCGCTCTCGCTCGGCGCGGCCGCGTCGCTGCCTCCGGCGGTGCAGCTTGCGCTGGACAACGCGCGTATTCCGGCCGATGCGGTATCGGTCTGGGTGCAGCCG
This sequence comes from Rhodocyclaceae bacterium, assembly GCA_041565515.1. Taxonomy (GTDB): domain Bacteria; phylum Pseudomonadota; class Gammaproteobacteria; order Burkholderiales; family Rhodocyclaceae; genus Thauera. The sequence goes on from JBFGUQ010000069.1 coordinate 7,979, forward strand.
GTCGACGCTGCGGAGCCCCTGCTCGCGCTCAATGCTTCGCAGCCGATGAATCCGGCCTCGGTCATGAAGCTGGTGACGGCCTTCGCTGCGCTCGAACGCCTCGGTCCGGCCTACGCCTGGAGCACCCGCATCGCCGCAACCGGCGCGGTGCGCAATGGCGAGTTGCAGGGCGACCTCCACCTCGTCGGCGGGGCCGACCCGGTGCTGGGCTACGACCGCCTGTGGAAGCTGCTGCGCCGGCTGCGCGCACTCGGCATCGACCGCGTCGCCGGCGACATCGTGCTCGATGCCTCTGCGCTGAGACTGCCGCCGCACGATCCGGACGCCTTCGACGGTCGCGGACTGCGTCCCTACAACAGCGGCCCGCACGGCCTGCTGCTGCACTACAACACGCTGCAGCTGGCACTTTTCCCCGGTTCCGACGACAAGCAGGCGGTGACCGTGGCCGCCGAACCGCCGCTGGCCGGCGTGGTCATCGACAATCGCCTGACGACCTCGAATGCGCCCTGCAGCGTCTGGTATCGCGACCTCGACGCCCGCATCGAACCCGGCCGCAGGCTGGTGCTGACCGGCAGCCTGCCCGCAGCCTGCGGGCCGCGCAACTGGAGCGCCGCGCCATTGCCGCCGCCCGAGTACGGAACCGCGCTGGTCTCCGCCCTGTGGGCCGAAGTCGGCGGGCAGATCGGTGGCCAGGTGCGCGAAGGCACGACACCAGCCGGCGCCACCACCCTGTTCACCGATGATTCGCCCCCGCTCGCCGATGTCGTGCGCGACATGAACAAGTGGTCGAGCAACGTCATCGCCCGCCAGCTGCTGGCCACGCTCGGCGCCAACAGGCTGGCCAGCACCTACGATGCGCCCGACATGGTCAGCGGCGGCGCACGCGCGGCCGCGGCCGCGCTCGCCGAGGCCGGCATCGACACCAGCGGGCTGGTGATCGAGAACGGGGCCGGCCTGTCCCGCATCGAGCGCATCCGCGCCGACAGCCTCGCCCAGCTCCTGATCGCGGCGTGGAAACGCCCCTGGATGCCCGAATACATCGCCGCGCTGCCGGTGGCGGGCCTGGACGGCACTGCCCGCCGGCGCCTTGCGGGCAGCGCGGCGAACGGCCAGGCCCACATCAAGACCGGGACGATCAATGGCGTGCGTGCGATGGCTGGCTACGTGCTCGACCGCAA
>JBFGUQ010000070.1:0-9036 GCA_041565515.1 Rhodocyclaceae bacterium
GCGCCGGACTTCCACTTCCTCGAAGACCCGAGCCCCGATGCGTTGGGCGAGACGCCCGAGGCCTTCCTCGCCACACTCACCCAGCCCACCTGCATCTACCTCAATGGTGAAGACTGCAGCCGCACGCGCGCGCTCGTCACCCTGCTGCACGGCAACGAGCCCTCCGGCTTTCTCGCGCTGCATCGCTGGCTGCGGGCCGGGATCAGGCCAGGGGTCAATATCGTCTGCATCGTCGCCTCGGTGCAAGCGGCGCGCCTGGCGCCGCTGTTCAGCCACCGTGTGCTGCCCGGCGGGCGCGACCTCAACCGCTGCTTTCGCGAACCCTTCGACATCGACAGGCAGGGCGTGCAGGCGCGGCGAATCCTCGACATCCTCGTTCACCATGCCCCGGAAGCGGTGATCGACCTGCACAACACCTCGGGCTCCGGCCCGTCCTTCGGCGTTTCCATCTGCGCCGACGAGGACCATCTCGCCCTCACGGAGCTGTTCACCCGACGGCTGGTGCTTACCGACCTGCGCCTGGGGGCGCTGATGGAGATCAGCGAACACCTGGTGCCGACCGTCACCATCGAATGCGGCGGACGAAAGGACGCCGCCGCCCACGCGGTGGCTTGGGCCGGCATCGACCACTATTTCCGCCGGCCCGAGGTGCTGCACGACGGCCGCAGCGAGCTGGCCGTGGAGGTGATGCACAAGCCGGTGCGCCTGGAACTGAGCCCGCACTGCCGGCTGGCCTACGCCGACGCCCCCCGCAATGACGTGCACCTGACCCTGAAGCCGGACATCGAGCACTACAACTTCGGCGTCACCGAGGCGGGCACGGCGCTCGGCTGGGTGCGCGGCGGCGCCCTGCAAGACCTGTTCGTCGCCCGCAATGCCGCCCGCAACTGCCTGCTCGAGGACTTGCTCAGGGTCGAAAATGGACGACTGCTCACCCGCCAGCGCCTCAAGCTGTTCATGATCACCACCAATCCCGAGATCGCCAAGATGGACTGCCTGCTCTATGCCGTGCAGGGCGATGGCGGCGAGCTGATTCCCGGCCGCGCGTCCACCCGCGCCGTGCGTGGCTGAGTGATGGGCCTTCGAGCCGACCGACGAGGGGGGTTCAGCGCGCTGGTCTCGCCTCGTGTTCCAGGAGCGCAGGAATGAATTTTCAGGCCATACTCGACGAGATTGTCGCAGTCCTCGAACCCGAACTCGGTGCCGGCGCGGTGGCCAGCTATATACCGGCGCTCGCGAGGGTTTCGCCCCATCAGCTGGGCATTGCGCTGCGCACTCGCGAAGGCGAGGAGTTCTGCGCCGGCGACGCCGCCACGCCCTTCTCCATCCAGAGCATCTCCAAGCTTTTCTCGCTCACGCTGGCCATGCGCCACCTCGGCGAGCAGCTGTGGCAGCGCATCGGGCGCGAACCCTCGGGCAATCCGTTCAATTCCCTGGTGCAGCTCGAATCCGAGCAGGGCGTGCCGCGCAACCCCTTCATCAACGCGGGCGCCATCGCGGTCGCCGACCGCCTCGTGACCCACTGCGCCAACGCCCCCGGCGATGTGCTCGCGCTGCTCTCGAGCCTGAGCGGCGAAGCGGTGGTCTTTGACGAGGAGGTGGCAGAATCGGAGGCGGCATCGGGCTTTCGCAACATCGCACTGGCCAACTTCATGAAGAGCTTCGGCAAGCTCGACAACGACGTGGCGCCGGTACTCGACCTCTACTTTCACCAGTGCTCGGCAGTGATGAACTGCAAACAGCTGGCGCGCGCGGCCGGCTTTCTCTGCAACGACGGCGCCAATCCGCTCGATGACGGGCCGGTGGTCACGGAGCGTCAGGCCCACCGCATCAACGCCCTGATGCTCACCTGCGGCACCTACGACGCTGCGGGCGAATTCGCCTTCCGCATCGGCCTGCCATGCAAGAGCGGGGTAGGTGGCGGCATCGTGGCGGTCGTGCCCGACACGCTGAGCCTGTGCGTCTGGTCGCCGGGCCTGGACGAGACCGGAAATTCCCTGCTCGGCATGAAGGCGCTCGAATTGTTCGTCGCGCGCAGCGGGCTGTCGGTGTTCTGACCGCGGTCAGGCAGGCCCCACTGCCCCACTGCCGGCGCCCTTCGGGAAGCACCGCCGACGGTGCGGATTTCCCTGACTCGCCGCTCATGACGGCCATCCCGCGCCTTCACCCCCGCCCGGCAATCCCACCCGGGCGCAGCAGGACGACGCCGACGATCACCGCGCCGAAAAGCACCGCCTCGACGCCCGCGCCGCGCGCCCAGTCGCCGGGCAGCGCGTCGCGCAGCACGGCGATCAGTTGCGGGATGCCGACGATCACCAGCGCCCCCCAGGCCGCGCCGGCCAGGCGTTGCGTGCCGCCGATGAAGGCGAGCATCAGGAGCTCGAAGGAGAACATCAGGCCGAACTGCTCCGGGCTGATGAAGCCGATCCAGTGCGCGTAGAGGGCGCCCGCCAGGCCCGACAGCGCGCCGCCGACAATGAAGGCACGCAGCTTGGCCAAACCCGGTGCGATGCCGCAGGCGTCGGCCGCGGTCTCGTCCTCGCGCACCGCCCGCCACGCCAGGCCGAGGCGCGAGCGCAGCAGGCGCCAGCACAAGGCCAGCGCCGCGAGCAGCAAGACGATGCTGAGCAGCGCCTGCGCGGGGGGCGACACGACCTCGAGGCCGGCCACGCGCAGGGCCGGCACGGTCATGCCGGCGGCCCCGTTGGTGACGGATGTCCAGCGCACCAGCGCCTCCTCGACGATGAGGGCGAATGCCAGCGTGCTCATGCCGAAGTAGAGGCCGCCCAGGCGCCGCGCCGGCAGGCTTGCAAGGGCGCCGCCGGCCGCGCCCATCGCCATCGCCAGCGGCAGCGCCAGCAGCGGCGACACCCCGTGCCGCACCAGCACCGCCTCGGTGTAGGCGCCGAGTGCGACCAGCGCCGCCTGGCCGAGCGCGATCTGGCCGGCCTGGCCGACGACGACGATCACACCCAGGCCGGCGATCGCGTAGGTCGCCACCAGGGTGGCCTGCCCCAGGGCGTAGTCGGCACCGAGCACGGCCAGCGCCAGCGCGAGGATCGCCGCCCAGGGCAGGCCGATCGCGACCAGGCGCCGAGCGCTCACACCCGCCCCCGCGCGCCGGCGCGCCAGCCCGCGGCCAGGCCGCCGGGAAACAGCAGCAGCGCGAGCATCAGCAGCAGGTAGGGCACGACGTCCTTGACGCCCTCGGGCAGCACCAGCCCGGCCAGGGCCTCGGCGACGCCGAGGAAGATCCCGCCCGCGAGTGCCCCCGGCAGGCTGGTCAGGCCGCCGAGCACCGCCGCCGGAAAGGCCTTCAGCGCCACCAGCCCCATGTTCAGGTGCACGAAGGTCACCGGCGCCAGCAGCAGGCCGGCCACCGCCGCCAGGCCTGCGCCCAGCGCCCACGCCAGGGTGTGCATGCGCGCCACCGGCACCCCCATCAGCGCGGCGACGCGGGCGTCCTCGGAACAGGCGCGCAGCGCCAGCCCGGCGCGGGTGTGGTGGAAGAAGATCCACAGCACGGCGGCCAGCAGCACGGTGGCGACCACCACCCAGACGTGGCTCGCCGCCAGCACCAGGCCGCCGAGCTCGAGCGTGTCCGCGGCAAAGGGCAGGCGATACATCTCCTGCGCCGCCGCCGGCACCGAGGCCACGCTGCCGCGCAACATCAAGCCGAGACCGAAGGTGAGCAGTACCGCAACCAGATGCGACTGGCCGATCGCGCGGCGCAACGCCAGGCGTTCGAGCACCGCGCCGAGGACGACGACCGCCCCTACCGCCCCTACCGCGGCGAAAGCCAGCGGCCAGCCCGCGCCGAGATTGAGCGCCAGCGCCGCGAATGCACCGAGCATGAGGAGGTCGCCCTGCATGAAGCTGACGGTCTCGGTGGCCTTGTAGATCAGCACGAAGGACAGCGCCACCAGGCCGTACACGCAGCCGATGGCGACGCCGCTGGAGAGGACCTGGACGAAGGCGAGCATGGGGGCGAAGCATAGCCGATCCGGCGGCGCCGCCCGTCGCGATGCGCCTGGCCTCGCCGCGGCGCGGCTCGAACGGCATCACGCGGCGGTGCTATGCTCGCCCTCCATGCAAGGCATCGAAACCCTCCTCTACGGCATCGGCATCGCCGGCGTGGCCGCCCAGGCCGCCGCCGGCGTGCTCGACGCCGGACGCAAACCCTTCGACCTCTTCGGCATCGTGGTGGTCGCGCTCGCCGCCTCGCTCGGTGGCGGCTCGCTGCGCGATCTGCTGCTCGACCGCACCGTGTTCTGGATCGCCGACCAGAGCTTCCTGATCGCCGCGGTCGTTGCCGGCCTCGCCACCTTTGCCCTGGTCCGGTACGTGCGCCTGCCCCCTCGCCTCTTCCTGCTGCCGGACGCAATCGGGCTGGCGCTGTTCACCGTCTCGGGCACGCAGGTCGCGCTCGGTCTCGGCGCGCCGTGGCTGGTGGCGAGCCTGATGGGGGTGATCACCGGCGTCGTCGGCGGCATCATTCGCGACGTGCTGTGCAACGAGGTGCCGCTGGTCTTCACCGGTGGCGAGTTCTATGCCACCGCCTCGTGGGCCGGCGCGCTGCTGCTGGTCGGCCTGGGGGCGGCCGGTGTGTCGCCGGGGTGGGCCGCACTCGCTTCGGGTTCGCTGGTGCTGGTGCTCCGGCTGTGCGCCATCCGCTTCCGCTGGCGCCTGCCGGTGTTCGTCGCGCGCCAGTGAGAGCGCCCCTTGACTGGGGCCTACGTTGCTTCATTCGGCATCGCGGCAGCGGTCCCGGCCCTGCCCTGCGCCGAACATGGAGGCCGAGCGCCGCGCGAAACCCGCGCCATCGCCGTATGCCCCCGGCCTGGTCTTTGAATATTCCGCATCCCACACAGGAGACATGCCCATGAGCTTCATGACCGAATTCAAGGAATTCGCCATGCGCGGCAACGTCGTCGATCTCGCCGTCGGCGTGATCATCGGCGGCGCCTTCGGCAAGATCGTCGACTCGCTGGTCAAGGACATCATCATGCCGATCGTCGGCCAGCTGGTGGGCGGGGTCGATTTCCGCCAGCTCTACATCAACCTCGGCAGCGGCGAATTCGAGACGCTCGAACTGGCGGAGAAGGCCGGCGCGCCGCTGGTGAAGTACGGCGCGTTCATCAACACCGCGATCGACTTCCTCATCATCGCCTTCGCCATCTTCGTCGCGGTCAAGGCGATCAACAGGCTCAAGCGCACCGAACCCGCGCCGCCCGAGCCGGAGCCGCCGAAGGAGCCGGACGACGTCAGGCTGCTACGCGAGATCCGCGACGTGCTCAAGCAGCGCGGCTGAACCTTCGCCACCCGCCCGGCGCCTGCAAGGGGCGCCGCCGGGCCGCTTGGTCTCAGCCGTAGGGACCGCCGACGAAGGGATTGCTCTCGCGCTCCCTGCCGAAGGTCGAGGTCGGCCCGTGACCGGGGATGAACGTGACATCGTCGCCGAGCGGGAAGAGCTTGCCGCGGATGGAGTCGATCAGGGTCTGGTGGTCGCCGCGGGGGAAGTCGGTGCGCCCGATCGAGCCCGCGAACAGCACGTCGCCGACCATGGCCAGTCGCGCCTGCGGATGGAAGAAGACGACATGGCCGGGGGTGTGGCCAGGGCAATGGATCACCTGCAGCGTCTCGCCGCCGACGGTGACCGTGTCGCCGTCCTCGAGCCAGCGATCCGGCTCGAAGGATTCGACGTCGGGGAAGCCGAACATCCGGCTCTGGTCGGGCATGCGCTCGAGCCAGAAGCGATCCTCCTGCTGCGGTCCCTCGACCGGGACGTCGAGCTCGCGCGCCAGCTTGGCGGTGCCGCCGGCGTGGTCGATGTGACCATGGGTGACGAGGATCTTCTCGATCGTCACGCCGAGCTTGCTGGCCGCGGCCAGGATGCGGTCGATATCGCCGCCGGGGTCGACCACGGCGCCTTTCATCGTACGCTCGCTCCAGACGATGCTGCAGTTCTGTTCGAAGGGGGTGACAGGGACGATGGTCGCGCGAATCATGGGCTCTGGGCTCCGACGGGTGGGGCAATGGGGCTGTGGAGGCGCGTAGTCTACCCGAGTGCGTTGCCGCCCCGTTGCCACCACGACGCCAATGCCGCCCGCCGCCGCAGTCCGCCAGGGACAGTTTTGTACGAATGGACCTGCACACCGATCGTCGACTATGCTTTCGTCGTTCCCTCAATCATCCAGACAGGAGTTCCCCATGGGATTGTTCGCATTCATCAAGGACGCCGGTGAGAAGCTGTTCGGCAGCGGCGAGGCCAAGGCGGCCGAAGCCACCGCGGACGCGGGCGCCGCGAACGCACGGGCGGCCGAGGCGATCAAGCGGTACATCGCCACCCTCGAGCTGGCGCCGGCCGACCTGGCGGTGAGCTTCGACGCCGCCACCGCCGTCGTCACCGTCGCCGGCACGGCGCCGGACCAGGCGACGAAGGAGAAGATCCTGCTTGCCGCCGGCAACGTCGCCGGCGTCGGCGAGGTGGACGACAAGCTCACGGTTTCCAGGCCCGAGCAGCAGGCGAGCTTCCACACCGTCGTGCGCGGCGATACCCTGTCGGCGATCGCCAAGGCCTACTATGGCAACGCCGGCAAGTACATGGCGATCTTCGAGGCCAACAAGCCGATGCTGAACCATCCGGACAAGATCTACCCGGGCCAGGTCCTGCGCATTCCTGTGCAGGGCTGACCGGCCCGGGACCGGGACGAGCCGGGGTGCATCAGCCGCCCCGGACGACTGCCGCACGGCCCGGGTGACGCGCCCGGGCCGTTTTCCATTCTCCTGCTCCACATCCTCATCCTCGCCCACATGGCCCGAATCCGCATTCAGCTCCCCGACAGCTTCCCCTTCTCCACCGAGATCCCGCTGCTGCTGTCCCACATCAACTACTTCAACCACCTCGACAATGCGTTGCTGCTCGGGGTCGTGACCGAGGCCCGCGTGCGCTTCCTGCAGTCGATGGGGCACGCCGAGAACGACATCGAGGGGCTGGGAATCATCGTCGCCGACGCCGGCGTGCAGTACCGCTCAGAGGCCTTCCACGGCGAGGTGATGGTGGTCGAGATGAGCACGGCCGATTTCCACGAGCACGGCTGCGACTTCGTCTGGCGCATGCATGACAAGGCCAGCGGCCGCGAGGTCGCCCGCGGCAAGACCGGAATCGTGTTCTTCGACTACCAGGCGCGGCGCAAGGCGCCGGTACCCGCGGGCTTTCGCGCGCGCTTTCCCGCCGCCTGACGCGCGCGGGCAGGCCGTGCCGGCCTTACAATCGGCCGCCTTCGACCGCGGACCCGACACGATGAGCGCTCAATCCTTCCCGCCCCACGCCGCTGGCGGCCCGCACGTCGCGGTCGTCGGCGGCGGGCCGGCCGGGCTGATGGCGGCGCAAACGCTTGCCGCCGCCGGCATTCGGGTCACGGTGTTCGACGCCATGCCCTCGGTCGGGCGCAAGTTCCTCCTCGCCGGACGCGGCGGCCTGAACCTCACCCACAGCGAGGCGCACGAGGCCTTCCTGTCACGCTATGGCGCGAGACGCCAGACACTGGAACCGATGATCGCGGCCTTCGGCGCCGAGGCGCTGCGCGACTGGGCGCATGGCCTTGGCGTGCACACCTTCGTCGGCAGCTCTGGGCGCGTCTTCCCGCAGGAGATGAAGGCCGCCCCGCTGCTGCGCGCCTGGCTCGCCCGCCTGCGCGCGGCCGGCGTGAGCTTCGCCGTACGCCACCGCTGGCTGGGCTTCGGCCCGGCCGATCGGGGGGCCGGGACGACCCGGCAAGCACCGCCCCGGCTGCGCTTCGCCACCCCCGAGGGTGAACGCGAGCTCGACGCCGATGCGGTCGTGCTGGCGCTCGGCGGCGGCAGCTGGGCCAGACTCGGCTCGGACGGCGCCTGGGTATCGCCACTGCGCGCCCGCGGCGTCGCCGTGGCGGCGCTGGCGCCGGCCAATTGCGGCTTCGACGTCGCCGCCGGCGGCGCCGAAGGCCGCGGCTGGAGTGCCCATTTCGTCGAACGCTTCGCCGGCGCGCCGGTGAAGTCCGTCGCCGCATGCTGCACCGACCTGAACGGCGAAACCCTCGAACGCAGCGGCGAATGCATGATCAGCGCCACCGGCATCGAGGGCGGTCTCGTCTATGCGCTGTCGGGCGCGCTGCGCGACAGGCTGGCGGCCAGAGGCAAGGCCACGCTGTACCTCGACCTCGCCCCGGGCCGCAGCCTCGAGCGCCTTGTCACCGAGCTCGCGCGCCCGCGCGGCAGCCGCTCGATGGCGAGCCATGTGCAGGGCCAGACCGGCCTCAAGGGCGTCAAGGCCGGCCTGCTGCGCGAATGCCTCGCAGGGGCCGACTTCGCCGATCCGGCGCGGCTCGCCGCCGGGATCAAGGCGCTGCCGCTGCGCCTCGCGGCCGCGCGCCCGCTCGACGAGGCCCTCAGCAGCGCCGGCGGGGTCGAGTTCGACGCACTCGACGCGAGGCTGATGCTGCGCGCCCTGCCCGGTGTGTTCTGCGCCGGCGAGATGCTCGACTGGGAAGCGCCCACCGGTGGATATCTGCTCACCGCCTGTTTCGCCACCGGCCTGACCGCGGGCCGCGGCGCGATCGACTGGCTGCAGCGTCCGCACAGGTGAGTCCGGGCGAGATCCGACCGCCGCACGCCGGGGCCGCGTAAAATGCGCATCAGGCCTTGGCGGCCGCCTCTTCCGCCAGGCGAGGACCACGCCCGCCATGCTGCATCGCGCGCCTGCTTCTACCTACTTCAACCCCGCAGTCGTGGCGCGCTCCGCCCGCGCGTGCTTCCGTTCATCCCACCCGGCGCCCAAATTGCTCATGATTCTCGACATCGACCTCGTTTCCGACTTCGTCTGCCCGTGGTGCTTTCTCGGCAAGGTTCGCCTCGATCACGCGATCTCCGAACTCAAGAGCAGCCGGCCGGACATCAGCGTGCGGGTGAACTGGCTGCCCTTTTTCCTCAACCCCGACACCCCGCCCAAGGGCGAACCCTATCGCGCCTTCCTCGAAGCCAAGTTCGGCGGCCGCA
>JBFGUQ010000071.1:0-8871 GCA_041565515.1 Rhodocyclaceae bacterium
CGCGCTGCGCCGCCTGGTGGGCGGCAACGCCCGGGTGTCCCGCATGCAGGCGCTGGCGCTGGCCCAGTGCGGCGAGTTCGCCTTCGTGCTGTTCGGCGCCGCGCGCGAGAGCGCGATCCTGCCGCCCGAGGTGGTCGAGCAGCTGACCCTGGCGGTGGCCCTGTCGATGGCGATCGCCCCGATGCTGCTGATCCTGGGCGACCGCATCAACGCCAGGGAGGAGGCGAGCCAGCCGGAGCCGCAGGCCGACGAGATGCCGCACGAGGCCAACGAAGTGGTGATCGCGGGATTCGGCCGGGTGGGTCAGATCATCGGTCGGGTGTTGCGGCTGCGCGGCGTCCCGTTCACCGCGCTGGACAAGAATCGGGACGAGGTGGACACGATGCGCCGCTTCGGCATCGAGGCCTACTACGGCAACGCCGCCCACCTCGAGGTGCTGGATGCCGCGCGGGTCGGCGAGGCGAAGATCTTCGTGCTGGCGATCGACGACATCGAGACCTCGCTGCGCTGCGCCGAGATGGTGCGCAAGCATTTCCCCCAGGTGCAGATCGTGGCGCGGGCGCGCGACCGCTTCCACGCCTACCGGCTGATGGACCTGGGCGTTTCGCTGTTCATGCGCGAGACCTTCAAGTCCAGCCTGGAGATGACGCGCATGATCTTCGAGACGCTGGGCAAGTCGCCGGCATCGGCCCGACAGATCGTGGACCGGTTTGCAATCCACGACCAGGAACTGCTCAAGCGGGAGCAGGCGCTCTACCACGACGAGAGCCAGCTCATCCAGTCGAGCAAGGAGGCCCACGAGGAACTGGCCGCGCTGCTGGAGGAGGAGCTATCGGCAGCCGCGGCGCAGGGCGAGGTCGTGCCGCCGGCCCCGGGCCAGGGCCAGGGCTGAGACGACGAGAAGGCGGCGGGCGCCTCATGCGAGGCACCCGCCGCCTGAATTGCGACCGGCCCGGCCTCAGGCCATCAGCGATTGACGTCGACGATCACGCGGCCACGCACCCGCCCGTCGAGCAGTTCCGCCGCCGTCGGAATCGCGTCGGCCAGCGCGATCTCGTGGCCGATCATGTCGAGCTTGGAGAGATCGAGGTCACGCGCCAGCCGCTCCCAGGCCTGGATCCGCTCGGCACGCGGACACATCACGCTGTCCACGCCGACGAGGGTGACGCCGCGCAGGATGAAGGGGGCGACGGTGGCAGGGAAGTCCATGCCGCCCGCCAGGCCGCAAGCCGTCACGACGCCGCGGTACTTGGTCGTGGCGCAGACGTTTGCCAGGACGTGGCTGCCGACCACATCGACCGCGCCGGCCCAGCGTTCCTTGCCGATGGGCTTGCCCGGGCTGGAGAAGGCGGAGCGGTCGAGCACCTCCACCGCACCCAGGCCCTTCACGTAATCGCTTTCCTCGGGGCGGCCGGTGACGGCGACGACGCGATAGCCGAGCTTGGACAGGATCGCGATGGCCGCGCTGCCCACGCCGCCGGCGGCACCGGTCACCACGATTTCGCCCTGGTCGGGGGTCACGCCATGCTTCTCCAGGGCCATCACGCACAGCATCGCGGTGTAGCCGGCCGTGCCGATCGCCATCGCCTGCCGCGGGCTGAAGGCCGCGGGCAGCGGCACGAGCCACTCGCCCTTGAGGCGCGCCTTCTGCGCCAGGCCACCCCAGTGCGTCTCGCCCACGCCCCAGCCGTTCAGGACCACCTTGTCGCCAGCCGCATAGTCGGGACTGTTCGAGCTCTCCACGGTGCCGACGAGGTCGACGCCGGGCACCATCGGAAACCTGCGCACCACCGGCCCGCGACCCGTAATCGCCAGGCCATCCTTGTAGTTCAGCGTCGAGTACGCGACCCGGATCGTGACGTCGCCCTCCGGCAGTTGTGCCTCGTCGATCTCGCGCAGGTTTGCGCGATAACCGGAATCGTCCTTTTCAATCAGGATGGCCTTGAACATGTGTTTCTCCTCGTAATAACAGACGGAACGTCTATCGGTGGGTGAGTGAAGCGTCAGCGACGCAGACCGGACAGGAAGTAGTCGGCGAACAGGTCCAGCGCCGCCGGGTCGCGCTCGAGCTTGGCCCGCAACACCGCGCCCTCCCAGCCGATCCAGAAGCAGGCGGCGAGTCGCGCGCAGTCGGCGTCTGCGGGAATCTCGCCCGCCGCGCGGGCAGCGAGCAGGCAGGCCTCGAAGCGGGCCTGCCAGTCGGTGAAGACCTGCGTCAGCCGCGCGCGGAAGGCTTCCGGCAGGGCGCCCATTTCCTGGCCCAGGTTTCCGACCAGGCAGCCGCGCTCGTACTTGTGCCGGGCCATGCCCTGGCGGGCGTTGGCGATGAAGGCGTCGATGCGCTCGAGCGGGCTGCGCGAATCGTCGAGCAGGAAGCGGTCGAGCTTGTGTGCGAAGTAGGCCGCATAGCGGTCTATCAGTTCGCTGCCGAAGGCTTCCTTGCTGTCGAAGTAGTGGTAGAACGATCCCTTCGGAACGCCGACGCGGCGCAGGATCTCGTCGATGCCGGTGGCCGAGAAGCCCTTCTCGGTCAGGATCTCGACGCCGGTCCGCAGCAGCGCTTCGCGCGTGTCGCTGAAGCCGTCCCGCTGCTTCGGAGGGCGGCCGCGTCCGCGTTTGGGGGCGATTCCAGTATCCATGGCCGAATAATAGACCGATCGGCTAGTAAATGCAAGGCCTCGTGCCGATGCGTGCGCGGCAAGGGGCCGGCCAGCGTCGAAGCGGCGCCTGCCGTGGGCAAAAAAAACGGCTGCCGTTTCAAGGGCAGCCGGGGAAACCTGCGTTCGGTGCGTCTGTCGCGGAGTCGCCGCCGGACACCAGCCCCGCATTGGCGGGATCGGTGCCCGGCGTTCGTCGTCGGTCGCGCGCTCAGCGGCTGCGCTCGGGGATCCTGCCGCCGTCGTCGGAGATGATCACCTCGACGCGGCGGTTCTGCTGACGGCCGGAGGCGGTGTCGTTCGATGCAACCGGGTAGTCTTCGCCGAGCCCGCGCACCATGATGCGGGTGCTGGCGATGCCGCGGTCGAGCAGGGCATAGCGGACCGAGTTGGCGCGATCCTCCGACAGGCGCTGGTTGTAGTCGGCCGAGCCGACGCTGTCGGTGTGGCCCTCGATCAACACCCTGCGCTGGGGATACTGGCTCAGGAAGCCGGTGAGCTGGTCGACCGTGCGCATTGCGCCGCTCTTGAGTTGCGCCTTGCCGGTATCGAACAGGACGTCGCCGAGGGTCAGTACCAGGCCGCGTTCGGTCTGCTTGGCTTCCAGCTCGGCCACCTGCTCCTGCAGCTTGCGCGCGCGCTCCGCGGCCTCTTCGGCGCGCTTGCGGGCGACGTCGGCCTCGGTGGTGCGTGACATGATGATCGTCCTGTCGCGCTCGCTCCTGGCGGCGTCGATGGTCTGCTCGGCCGCGACCTGCTTGCCTTTTTCCTCCGCGATCGCCGCGTGCTGGCGCGCGAGGTAGGCGTAGTGTTCGACGGCTTCGGTGCCCGCACCCTCCTGCAGCAGTCGCTCCGATTGCAGCAGCGCGTCTTCGGCCTTCTTCAGTTCGATCGGCGCGCTCTTGGCCACGACCGGGTTGGCACCCGCGCTGCGGTAGGCCGCGCGGGCATCGTCCAGCATCGCGTTCGTCATGGGCGCGGATGCGCAGCCCGCCAGGGTCGCGGCAGCCAACAGGAGGAGCGCCGGCCCGGTCTTGCGGAAATTCTTCGTCGTCATGTTCTCGATCTCCCTCGGGTCTGAACCGGTCACTTGCTCTTGCGCTCGAGCTCTTCGCGCAGCGTCTTGATGCTGTCCTGCACTTCGGCGACGGCCCGCTGCGACTTCGCCGTGCGCGCCCGCGCTTCCGCGAGCCGTGCGTCGGCCTCTGCCTGTTCGGCGTAGCGGCGAGCCAAGTCGTATTCCTCGTCGCGCGTGGCCGCTTCGGCCTTGTTGAGCTTCTCGCGCGCCGACAGCAGGTCCATCGGCGCGTGTTCGCGGGCGCCCGCCGTTTCCGCCTCGGTCACCGCCGCTCTCGACGTCGCCAGCTGCGACACCGGCGCGACGCCCTTGCTTGCGCAGCCGCCGACGACAAGTGCCGCGGCAGCCAGCAGGGTAGCGGTGCGGAGCGGGAATGCTCTGGAAAGGTTCAGCTTCATCGTCACTCCTCTAATCGTTGATCCGGACTAGAGCCGGCCGTTTTCCGGAGGCGGGATCATGCGACCCGCTTCCAGGCTGCGAGCACTATAGCCGCAGACGATCGACAAAGAAAACTATATATTTCAATAATTACGACAAAAAATATCGATTGGTATGGATCTCGACCTGCTGCGGACCTTCATCGAGGTGTACCGCCTGCGCCACTTCGGCGCGGCGGCGAAATCGCTGTTCATTACCCAGGCGGCGGTGAGTGCTCGCATCAAGCAACTCGAGTCGACGCTCGGGGCGCGGCTCTTCGACCGCTCGCGGCGCGACATCCGGATCACGCCCGAGGGCCACCGCTTCCTCCACTTCGCCGACTCGATCATCGCCGAATGGCGCCGGGCGACGCAGAGCGTGTCGCGTGAGGGCCGGGACACGCCGCAGCTGTCGATCGCGGGAAGCCTGCGGCTGTGGGACGTGTTTCTGCAGGATGGCTGGCTGCACGCCTTGCGCAGGGCGCGTCCGGACATTGCCATCTGGGCCGAGACGGGGCAGCCCGAAGCCTTGATCGGCCGCCTGTTCGACGGCCTGCTCGATGTGGTGGTGATGCTGGAACCGCCGCGGGTCGAACTGATGACGACGATGCGGCTGGCACAGATCGACCTCGTGCTGGTGTCGACCGCGTCCGGGCAGGCACCGGAGGCCGCGCTCGGCGACGGCTACGTGATGGTGGACTGGGGGCAGGCATTCGAGGTCGAGCATCGCCGGCTGTTCCCGCATGCGCCGGCCGCGCTGACGACGTTGTCGAATTCGGGCATGGCGCTGGACTACCTGCGCGCGCTCGGCGGTGCCGCCTACCTTCCCGGGCGCGTCATCGCGCCCGAGCTGGCGGCGGGCAGCCTGTTCGTGGTGAAGGATGCGCCGCTGATCACGCGCCACGTCTACGGCATCTTTCTGAACCGCAACCCCAAATTCGAACTGATCCGTCAGGCGCTCGACGTCATCAGCCCAGGACAGCGGATCACGGCCGAGCTGGGCGGCGGCAGCGAAGCTTAGCGAGTCGCGCAGCAATTCCGGTCTTCAGCGCACCGTGTAGCCACGGGCCTCGAGGCAGGCCGTCATGGCTCGCAGATAATCGGCGCGGCGTGGCGCCGACTGCGCCGGTTCCACGCCGCCGAACGCCTGGGTAGGATCGTAACCGGTCCGGTCCGATGCCCATTCATGACATTCGAAACGATCGGTCGCCTGCTTCTTCTCAGACTGGCCAGCGCGCGGATAGACGAACAATTCCTGTGGCGGTGCGAACGCTACCGGGTCGTCCGCCTGGTCGGGCGGCTCGATGACCATGAATCCGCGGTCGTGGCGGACGTAGTAGGCGTCGTCGTAACGGTAGTAGGGCCGCCCGCCGATGGTGAGCGCCACATAGCCCAGGGGCAGGATGGGAACGACGGCACCGATTGGCGGGGCGACGACGACGAAGCGGCTGCCCAGCGGCCGATACCAGGTCCCGCCGGAAAAGTAGAACCTGAGGTCGCGGTGACGGACAACGCGATGGTCCCGAGGCAGGTTCCGCACCACCGCACCGTGCGGCGGACGATGGTCGCGCCGGATCTCGTGGCGATCGCGGCCAGGCGGGTCGGCCAGCGCTGCGCCGCCACCGAGCAGGACGGCGGCGACCAGGGCGGCCCCGAGGGTGACGGTGGCGAGCTGGTGCAGCTGCATTGGACGGCACTCCTTGTTGTCGATGGCTCAGCGTACGGTGTAGCCGCGTCCCTCGAGGCAGGCGCTCAGGGCACGGCGATATCGGTTTTCGTCTTCGGCATATTCGGCGTCGCGGCGGGCGGCGCGGGCGGCATAGGCATCCTCGATACGCCCGGCGCGGGCTTCGCGTGCTGCGTCGGAGGCAGCGCCTGCGACGGCGCCGACGACGGCGCCGATGGCCGCGCCCCGACCGGTGTGGCGTGGACTCGACACCGCCGCGCCGATCACGGCGCCGGTCACCGCGCCGGCGGCCGTTCCATACCCGGCAGGTGGATCGGCCTCCACCCGCGGAACGGATGTGGGCATGCGCACGCTCATCGTCGCCGGGTCGAAGCCGGACTGGCGCACGGCCCATTCATGGCATTCGAAGCGGTCTCGGCGCATCTCGCGCGCACTCTGGCTGCGCGCGGGATGGACGGTGAGTTCGGTCACCGGCGGCATCGGGTCGGGGATGGGCGCGCGCTCGGTGCGCTGACGCGGCGGCGAGGCGCAGCCGGCGAACACGACCGCGCATGCGGCCGTCAGCAGCGCCGCGCGCCGGAAGTTCGGGGAAGTTGAAATCATTGCGTGCGCTCCTGGTCTCCCGGGTCGCGGGTGCGGGTGAGCTGGCTTGCCGCCCGCCCTCCGGAGACCTTGTCGGTCGCTCATCGACCGCGATCATTCTGGCGCAAGGACCTGGAGGGGCGTGTATGCGAGTGTAGCGGCTGGCGCCCCGTCGCCTCGGCCCGGTGGGTTCGTGACATTCTTGACGAAACCCCTGTTACGGAAGGGGTAATGATTCACCACGTGCTAATATTCCGCCGAATCATCCGCTTGGACCGCAAGATGCTGACTCCGTCAAAGCCCGCGAACGAAAGCTCCCGCATCGACACCCTGCGCTCGCTGAACATCCTCGATACCTCGCCGGAAGAGCGTTTCGATCGTCTTACGCGCCTGGCCAAGCGCCTCTTCAACGTGCCGATTGCCCTGGTCAGCCTGGTGGATGCCGACAGGCAGTGGTTCAAGTCCTGCGTCGGGCTCACGGCCAGCGAGACGCCCCGCGATGTGTCCTTCTGCGGGCATGCGATCCTCGGCGAAGACGTCTTTCTGGTGCCCGATGCCCTGAGCGACGAGCGTTTCCACGACAACCCGCTGGTGACCGGCGATCCGCGCATCCGCTTCTACGCCGGCTGCCCGCTGACGGTCCCGAACGGGAGCAGGCTGGGTACCCTGTGCGTGATCGACGTCGAGCCGCGCGAACTGGCCGAGGAGGACCTCGAACTGCTGCGCGATCTGGCGCGCATGGCGGAGCAGGAGATCGCCGCGGTGCAGCTGGCGACCATGGACGAGTTGACCATGCTGTCCAATCGGCGTGGCTTCGAGGCGCTGGCGCAGCACGCCCTCAATCTGTGCAAGCGGATGCACAAGCAGGCGTCGCTGCTGTTCTTCGACCTCAACGACTTCAAGCAGGTGAACGACACCTACGGGCACGCCGAGGGCGACCGCGCGCTGACGACGTTCGCCGAGGTCCTGCGCAGCGCGCTGCGTGACAGCGACGTCATCGGCCGCCTCGGCGGCGACGAGTTCGTCGCACTGCTGACCGACGCGAATCGTGACAAGACCTCGGGCCTCATCCGTCGCCTCGAGCAGCGGCTGGCAGCACGCAACGCCGAGTTGATGCGCGGCTATGACATCGGATTCAGCGTCGGGCAGGTCGAATACGAGCCGGGGCGGCATGCGTCCATCGCCGGCCTCCTGGCCGATGCAGACTCGGCGATGTACGCGCACAAGCAGGCCCTGAAGGAAGCTGCCGAACAGCAGGGCTGATGCGTTCATGCCGGCGCAGCTGCGCATCTCCTGAAGCAGGCGATGAGGTCGCTGGCGCCACCTCTGGTGTGCCTGCCCGGCGGCGTCGCACCCGGACCGTCGCGAATTCAGGCCGTGGCCGCCGCGACGTCGCGGCGCCGGATCTGACGGCGTGCTACCCAGGCGATCAGCGCCAGCGCCGGCAGGAACATCCATTCCCTGGCCGGGCGATCGCTGGGCACCTCCACCGCGGTAATGCGAAAGCCCTGCTCGATGCCGAGCTTGGCGGCGCGGCTGCCGAAATCGACGCCGGTGACGATGAAGCCCTCGGCCGTGCGCTCGGTGCCGATGCCAGCATCGGCCAGTCGCTGGGCGGCGCTCGCGGAAGGCCCGCCAAGTGGCAGCAGCACGCCGCGCTCGACCACGTCGCCTTCCAGCGTCGTGCCGGTCAGGAAGATCCTGAGCGGCGCCCCGGCGGGTGAATCGACGATGGCCGCCTCGGCGGCGCCGTCGCTCAGCTGCCGGTAAGGCGCGAAGAGCGGGTCCATGAACATCCCCGGATGAAACAGCATGAACACCGCGAGCAGCATCACCAGGCGCTCGGCGGTGCTGCTGCGCACGATCAGCCAGGCCTGGTTGACCGAGATGAAGGCGAAGCCGGCCAATGTCGCACTGGCCAGGGTGATCAGCGTATGGCCGACCCCGCTGACCCCGATCAGCAGCAACTGCGGGTTGAGCACGAACATGAAGGGCAGCAGTGCCATGCGCATCGAATAGCGGAAGGCGATCACGCCGGTCCGGATGGGGTTGGCGACGGCGATGCTGGCGGCGGCGTAGGACGCCAAGCCTACCGGAGGCGTGATGTCGGCCATCAGGCCGAAATAGAAGACGAACAGGTGGGCCGCGATCAGCGGTACCAGCAGGCCGTTCTGGGCGCCGATGGAGACGATCACCGGCGCCATCAGCGACGACACCACGATGTAGTTGGCTGTGGTCGGCAGTCCCATGCCCAGGACCAGGCAGATCAGCGCGACCAGCGCGAGCATGAGGATGATGTTGCCGCCCGACAGCGCGGTGACCAGCTCGGTCATCACCAGACCGATGCCGGTGAGGGTGACGGTGCCGACGATGATGCCGGCGGTCGCGGTGGCGATGGCCACCGTGATCATGTTGCGTGCGCCGGCGGCGAGACCGTCGATCAGGTCCTGC
>JBFGUQ010000072.1:0-8806 GCA_041565515.1 Rhodocyclaceae bacterium
CCCGAGGAGCTGGCCCGGCTCGAGCCTCCGGCGCGCGCGCGCCGCGCGCTCGAGGACCGCGGGCCCACCTTCATCAAGCTCGGCCAGATCCTCGCCACGCGGGTGGACCTGTTCGCGCCGGAGTGGATCGCCGAGTTCGGCAAGCTGCAGGACGCTGCGCCGGCGGCGCCGTTCGAGGACATCCGCGCGCAGCTCGTCGAGGACCTCGGCGAAGCGCCCGAGACGGCGTTCGCGAGCTTGCAGACGCAGCCGCTGGCCGCAGCGTCGCTGGCGCAGGTCTACCGGGCCAGCCTCGCCGACGGGCGAGAGGTCGTGCTCAAGGTGCGGCGGCCCGGCATCCGACCCACGGTCGAGGCCGACCTGCGCCTGCTGGCGCGCCTGGCCGACATCGTGGCTGCCGAAGCGCCGGAGATGCGCCGCTACCGGCCACAGGAGATCGTGCACCAATTCACCATGTCGCTCAGGCGCGAGCTCGATTTCGCCGCCGAGTGCCGCAGCGCCGAGCGCATTGCCGCCCACTTCGCCGCCGACGCCGACATCGTCATACCGGGCATCCACTGGCAGTGGAGCGGCGAACGGCTCAACGTCCAGGACTATGTCGCCGGTATTCCCGGTCGCAACCTCGCGGCGGCCGATGCGGCCGGGCTCGACCGCAAGCTGCTGGCCAGGCGGGGCGCGGTGGCGGTCCTCAAGATGATGCTCGAGGACGGCCTCTTTCATGCAGACCCCCATCCCGGCAACGTCTTCTACCTGCCGGACAACCGCATCGCCTTCATCGATTTCGGCATGGTCGGCCGCCTGTCCGAGGAGCGGCGCTACGAAGTCGCGGTGCTGCTGCACGGCCTGGTCACCGGCGATGCCAATGCCGTCGCCGAGATCCTGCTCGACTGGCGCGACGGCGGCGAGCCGGAACCCGAGGCCGATGTGCAACGCCTGCGCGCCGAGATCGACCTCTTCGTCGACCAGTACAAGGGCGTGCCGCTGAAGCGCCTCAGGCTCGCCGAGATGCTCAGCGACCTGCTCGCGATCCTGCGCGAGCACCGGCTGGCGCTGCCGCCCGACCTGTCCCTGCTGATCAAGACCTTCATCACCCTCGAAGGCATGGGCCGCCAGCTCGATCCCGACTTCGACATGGCGAGCGAGGCGGCGCCCTTCCTGCAACGCGTGCTGATCGCGCACCGTGCGCCGTCGGCGCTGGCGCGCAGGGGCTGGGATGCGCTGGCGCGGGCGGTGGACCTGCTGACCGGGCTGCCGCGCGACATGGGGCAACTGCTGCGGGCGGCGAGACGGGGCAAGCTCAGGGTCGAGGTCGAGGTCCTGCCGCTGAAGCATTTCGGTGACCGCATCGATCGCGCCGCGAGCCGGCTCACGATCGGTATCGTCACCGCCGCGCTGATCATCGGTTCCGCCATCGTCATGACCGTCGCCGGCGACTCCCTGCCGGCGGGCCTCCCCACCTTCGCCCTGCTCGGCTTCGTCGGCGCCGTCGCGGGCGCGATCTGGCTGCTGGTGTCGATCAGGCGCAGCGGCAGGGATTGAACGGCGAAGCGCGCCGGGACGCGCTCACTGCCGCGCCTCAGGCCTTGCGCCGGCCGCCCAGCTCGCGCCAGACGCCGCGCGCCATCCAGCCGAGCACGACGACGCCCAGCCCCAGCGCGCCCCACAGCCACCAGTGGCGCCCCGGTTGCCACAGGCTCGATGGGCGCGCGGCCGCCGCGACGGGCGTGTCTCCGCCGGCAATGCGGGCGACGGCCATGGCAGCCTCGGCCCCGGTGCCATAGCCGGGAACGATGGTCTGCGGCGACAGCCAGGCGGGCGCGCGGTCGGGGTGGCCTACGGCGAGCAGGTAGGGGCCCGCGCCGCGCGCGACGAAGACGATTTCCTCAGGAACCCAGCCGAGCTGCAGAAGCGCTGGCGCGCCGGCGGTCTGCGGGCGCTCGGCGCTGACGCGCCACAGCGGATCGCGCGTGAGTGCAAGCGACACCGGCGAGCCCTCGCGCACGGCGCCCTCGCCCTGCAGGCGGTAGCCGACACTGCGCGCGCGGAACTGCCAGCGCGCGCTCACGCCCGGTCGTGACGCCACCCGCGCGGCGACGACATCGTTGCCGGCGGCGGGTACCAGGCGGAACTGGTCGACCGGAAACAGACCGGGGGCGAGGTAGTCGACGTGCACGCCCGCCGCGTTGCCGCTCAATTCCAGCCACTGCCGCTGCGGCGGATTCGGCTGCTCGTGGTGGATCAGCTCGATTCCGGCCGGGGCCGGCACGGGCGGGGCGCCGAGCCAGCTCAGGCGCAGGTAGCGCTCGGCGCGGCCGGCGAGGGTGATCTGCGTGCGCTCGATGCGTGCCTCGCCCTTGCCGACCGCGAGCACCGCTTCGTTGGTCGCCAGGCTGCGCCAGGTGGCGAGATCGCGCGAGGTCTCGACGAGGAGGCGGCCCTCGAAATCGCCGTCGGCCGCAAGCGGGATTTCGATCGCATGCACCGGGTGGGGAAAACTTGCGGTGTCGGCGACGAAGCGCGTCGGCGCGGGCATCGCCGAGGCCTTGTGGTCGACGTCGACGCGGACGCGGGTATCGCCGCCGCGCTCCTCGACCACGACCCGGGTGGCCCCTGCGCCGTCGCCAGGCGCGGCAGGCAGCGGCGTGAGTGCAAGCCTCGCGACGAACCTGCGTTCGGCGCGCTCGCGCGGCAGGCGGGCCATCGGCAGGGCTTCGCCGGCGGCGTTGAACACCCGCAGGTCGCCGAGGTCGGCGCGGCGTGTGGCGCGGTAGACGTCGGCGTCGAGCGTCAGGCGCAACAGCGAGGAGTCGGCCGGCACTTCGAGGCCAAGCCGGGCGGCATAGTCGGCGGGGCTCTCGGCCGCCGCCGCTGCTGCCAGCGTGCCAAGCAGCAGCGGCAGGAAGACCTGTCTCATGCCGGCGACTCCCGCGCCGGGGGCAGGGGCGACAAGTAGCCCACCACCAGCAGCAGCGCGCCGGCGCCGAGGAAGGACACGATGCGCGCCACGGTGGCGGTGTTGGCCATGTCGACCAGGAAGAGCTTCGCCACCACCACGCCGAGCAGGGCGGCGCCGACCATCCACAGGCTGCGCCGTGTCCTGCGGCTGGCCAGGAAGGTCAGCACGAGGCCGAGCGCGGCCCAGAACAGGGACAGCGCCATCTGCACGGTGTCGCTGCGGAACAGGGCGTCGCCGTCCCAAGCTACGCCGGCGTGGTGGTGCAGGGCGCGAAGCAGCGCGCCGTTGGCGACGAGGAAGGCCAGCGCCGCCAGAAGCGGGGGGAAGCGGCGCAAGCCGCGCGGCGCTGCGACCGCCCGATGCGCGGCCAGGCCTTGCCACCAGCGCAGGCTGGTCAGCAGCGCGGCACACAGGGCGAGGTCGAGCGGATTGAACAGCGGCAGGTATGGCAGGGGCGTTGCCGCGCCATCGCCGGCGATGTTCATCACCACCAGCCACAGCAGCAGCGCTGCGACCAGGCCCCCGGAGGCCGTGCGCAGGTAGGCCGCCGGCCAGTGCGACAGCGGCCAGCGCGCCTGGCGGTCCGCCCACAGCACCGCGAGCACGGCGGCGATCGGCGCGATCGCCAGGGCTGCGGTCGCCCAGGTCTCGGCGCCGAGCCGCGCATCGGCGGCCTCGGCCAGCATCCACGCGGCGGCTGCGGTCAGCAACCACAGTCCGAGCACGTGGGCATGCGCCAGCCAGCGTTGGAGGGCGCCGGCCGCTTCGGCCCGGCCAAGCGTCCAGGCGTGGGCCAGGGCAGCGGCGGCCCATGCGAGCAGGCCCCAGCCCTCGGCCGGGTTGCGGCCGGCGAACAGGCTGGCGACGAGCGACAGCAGCATGCCGGGCAGGGTGAGGAGCGCAGTCGAATGCAGCGCCGGCCAGTCCAGGCGGCGCGCGATCAGGCTTGCCAGGGCGGCGCTCGAGGCGAAGAACAGCAGCGTCGCCGCGGGCATCTGTCGCCGGCCGAGCCAGGCGTCGAGTTCGCCGATGCCGCCCACCAGCCACCACAGCGTCGCCCACACCAGCAGCAGCATGCTCGCGACCGGCAGCACGCGCGGCCACGCCGCCCGGTGCCAGTCGGCGATGCGGCTGGCGAAGAAACCCGACAGCGCGATGATCAGGGCGCCGACCAGCTGCGCGTTGGCCAGCACCAGGCCACGGCGGTCGCCGTCGAGTCCGCCATCGGCGGCGAAGAAGCCTCCCGCGCCGAGCTGCAGCAGCAGGCCGGCGGCGATCGCCAGCCGGCGCGACTGGCGCGCGCCGACCCACAGCAGCGCCGCGCCTTCCATCGCCCAGGCGGCAGCGGTCCAGCGGCCGTCGAGCGCCAGCGGAATCGCCAGGGTGAGGAAGGCGACGCCGAGGGCGAGAAAGGATTCGACCAGCAGGCGCAGGTTCTCGCGGTCGCGCGCGAGCAGCCAGCGCGCGAGCAGCACGTAGAGGCCACCGACGGCGAGCGCACTCCAGGCCATGGCGTACTCGACATGCTGGCACAGCGCGGCCTGCAGCCCGAAACCGACCACTGGAGTGCCGAACACCAGCCCGGCATCGACGTAGTGCCCGCCGGCTCGGGGCGCCTGCCGCCAGGCGTAGAGCACGGCTGCGGCGACGTACATCAGGAAGAAGCCGATCAGGAAGGGTTCGGTGCTGGCGAGCAGCTCTGGCCGGTAGTCGCGCGCACCCCAGGCCAGCGCGATGGAGAAGGTAAACAGGAAGCCGGTGAGGTTGAGCGCACGCCAGGCCTTCTTCCAGGCGATCCCCAGCACGCCGAGGTTGAGCACGGTGTAGTAGGCGAACAGGGCGACGTGGTCGCCCTGCCCGGTCGAGGCCAGGATCGGCGCCAGGAAACCGCCGGCCGTGCCGATCACGGCCAGCGCCGGCGCGTTCTGCAGGATCGCCAGCAGCGCGGCCAGCGCGACGATCGCCAGCAGCAGGGCGAAGGCGACCCCTGGCGCCAGCATGCCGTAGAGGCGCATCGCCGCGAAGGCGGTCAGATAAAGCACGGCGACGCCGCCGCCCTGCATCGACATGGCGTAGCCGCTGCGCCGCGCGCGCAGGCGCCAGCCCGTCGCCAGCAGCGCCACGCCGCCGAGGGCGATGGCGGCCAGGCGCAGCTCCACCGGCAGCAGGCTGTGCTCCACCGCGTAGCGGGCGAGGAAGGCAAAGCCGAAGAACAGCACCAGGAGGCCGACGCGCACGACGGTGTTGCCGCCCAGCAGCCAGCCGCGGGCGCGCTCGTAGAGTGCGTCGAGGCTATCCGGGCCCGGCGCGGCAGAAGGAGCCGAAGGGGCCGCGGCGGTGGCGCCGCCAGGCGCGGCCGTCGGCTCGGTCCGGGCGCTTGGGGCGACCGCGGCCGCGGCCGGCGCACTCGCCGCGCGCACTGCGGGAACGCCCGCGGACGGCGCGGTGACGATCGCCCCCGGTCGCGGCGCCGCACTGCCGGCTTCGGTCGCCGGGCGAGCGGCCTGCAGCCGTGCGACTTGCTGGCGCAGGTCGGACAACTCGGCCTCGAGCCGGCTCAAGCGCTCCTCTTGGGTCGGGCCGCGGTGCTTCAGGCGCCACTGCAGCAGGCCGCCGACGCATGCGCCGAGGATGACGCCCAGGAGGACGCTGGTGTAAGACTCGGCGCCCAGCCAGGCGCCGAGCAGGAGGCCGATCAGGATCCACATGAGGGGGTCTTCGTGGAAAGGCGCATGCGCGCGATCATGGATTGGTCACCTGGCTTCGCCCGTCTGCCGCGCGCGACGATGCCGGCGTTCCCGACCTCGAGTCCACCGGTGCCGCTACTAGAAAGTGGAAATCCGGGCTTGGGGTGCATCGGCGAGAGTATCCCCGGCCGCTTCAGCCACGGTCAATCGTGCGATCGTGCCTCGGCGTGCGGTATGTCCGCTTGTCGCACCGTTGGCCGCGAGCCGCATCCTTCCCGCCTCGCATGACGGCCGCCGAATCGCGCGACTGCGGACGCGGGCGCCGGGCCCTGCCGCTGCCGGCATCGCTTGCGCAGCTCGTGCGGCGGTTGTCATTCGCCGCGCGAATTCACTTGCGGGCCGGGTTCGCTTGCCTATGCT
This sequence comes from Rhodocyclaceae bacterium, assembly GCA_041565515.1. Classification (GTDB taxonomy): domain Bacteria; phylum Pseudomonadota; class Gammaproteobacteria; order Burkholderiales; family Rhodocyclaceae; genus Thauera. The sequence continues at coordinate 6,064 of JBFGUQ010000072.1, forward strand.
TGGGACATGCATTCTGCGCGCCGGGCGACGGCTTCTTCGACCGCCGGCGACGTGCCGGTGGTGGCCCGGGCAGCGCCAAGCTGGCCCGGCCGCGGCTCGGCCGCTGGACGACAGCTCGAACATGATTGGTGAGCAGCGCAAGGCTGGGCCGGACCCGCAGGGTTTCGCCACCGGGGAGGATTGCCGATGAGACTGCCGGACGTGCTGTCGGTCGAAGAGCGATCGAGAAGATGGTGGAAGGCCTGGCGAACGGTCGATTTCTCGTGGGCAGCGCTGGCAAACAAGGCGTGGTCAGGCGCCGACGTTGCCGACGGCGACGAGCGGCTGCAGGACTACTGGCGCCTCGACCCCGCCTCGGGTGCGCGGCGCAGCGACTCCGAGCTTTTCGCGGCGGGCGAGCTGGAGCGCGATCCGCGGGGCAGGCCGTGGCATGTGGTGCACCTACCCGCGCAATGGGAGGACGGCTCGCCGACCTGGAAGAGCGACCTGAACGATCCGAAATGGCAGGACTTCTGGCGCATCGTTCGCGCCCGCCTCGACGCCAGCGGCGTCGAGGCCCTGACGGGCGGGCCGGCGGACGAATTGCCTGCGCCGGCCGCCCTGGCCGGCGTGGTCTTCGGCGAGGCGCCGCCGGACTGGGCATGGGACGAGAACCTGCTGAGCCTGAACGCCGCGTTCCAGACCTGTGCATTTCTCGCCGAGGTTTCCTTTTTCGGTGTCGAGTCCGCGTCCGACCTCGACCTCCGGCATTGTCTGTTCGGCAGTATTGCCGACTTCGATCGAGTGGTCATCGACGGCGACCTCGAGCTCGATGCCGCCGTGTTCCTGTCGCACCTGCGCATGGCTCGCACGAACATCGCCGGCGATCTCCGCATCAGCAATTGCGATTTCCATGGGGAGCTTTCCTTTCACGAGGGACGGGTCGGGGGCGAGACCCGCTGCTACGCCTCGGTCTTTCACGCCCCTGCCCTTTTCGAGGAGAGCTCGTTCGTCTCGGAAGCGAGTTTCGCCTGGTGCCGATTCCTCAGCGTCGCCAGCTTTGTGGACCTGCGCTTTCGCGGCCCTGCGTCCTTTGTCGACGATGTCTTCGCCACCGAAACCACGTTTTCCGGGCGATGCTACGGCGACTTCCATTGTGTGGACTGCACCTTCGATCGCGGCACGACCTTCGCATTCATGTTCTTCCGGCGCGAGGCGTGCTTCGCCGCGAGTCGCTTCGGCGGAGCCGCGCTGCTGCAGAACATCAGGTTTCGCGGCAAGGCATCGTTTCTCGATGCGATATTCCACGCCGACTTGCGCTGCGTCGAGGTGTGCTTCGGTGGCGCCGTGGCGTTTCACAATGCCGTGTTCGAAGGCATGGCGAATCTGAGCGGTTGTCGCTTTCCCGCCGATGCCGCCCTCCATCACGCTGCGTTCCGGGGCGCGGATTTTCGCCGGACGGCAGATTTCACCCTTGCGGGTTTCACGCCCTGGGGCGCGTTCACCGAGACCGCCTTTCAGCAGGAGGTGCTCTTCTCGCCGCAAGCACTGCGGGACAAGAAGTCCTTCGCCGCGGCCTTCACGGCTGCCGCTGAAGCCGCGGCTGCCGCGGCGAAGGGTGACCCCGAACGCTACAGCCTGGAGGTGGACCGGCGTTTCGGCGAACTGGAAAAGGCGTTCCAGGCCTTGAAGAAGGGAATGGCACGACAGCAGGCACGGCTGGAGGAGCATCGCTTCTATCGTCTGGAGCTGCTCGCCCACAGGCGCTGCTCCACCGCATCGTTCCTGGAGCGATGCATCATCGGCCTGTACGACGTGTCCAGCCGGTGTGGAACCTCGTATGCGCGCCCGCTGGTGATCCTGGCCGCCCTGGTCCTGCTCTTCGGCCTCGGTTTCTGGCTGTCGACGCAGAGCGCGGACAGTCTCGCGATCGCCCTCGAGCCGCTGCCCATGCGGGGGCCGGACGCCGCCCTGGTGGACGCCGTCCGCTTCTCGCTGGAAAACACCATCCAGCCCATGAGCGTGTGGAAGAACGTCCCCGCGAGCGCGCACCCTCGCGCCATGTGGGTGCAGGCGCTGCTGAACGAGGACGATCCGGTCCGCTTCCTGCTGGTGCGGGTGGCCGCGACGCTGCAGTCGCTGCTGTCGATTGCGCTGCTGTTCCTGGCCGCGCTCGGCTTCAAGCGCCATTTTCAGATGAGCAGCTGACGCCGGCGCCCGGCCTGGATCGCGACCGATTCGCGCTCGGCGCCGGCCGTCATCCGCCGTGACAGCGCCGAATTGCGTGCCAGCCGGAAGGCTCGCAGCAACTCTGCTACCCGACTACGCGGCCGGATAGCCGGCGGTTTCGAGCACCGCCCGGATCTCCGCTTCGCTGCGGGTGGTCTCGACCGTGATGCTGCGGCTGGGCAGGTCGGGCTGCACCCTTGCCGCGCCGTCGATGGCCGTGATCGCGTGGGTGATGCTGCGGGCGCAACCGCCGCAGCGCATGTTGGCGATGGTCAGCTTCATGTCGGACTCCTGAGTGCATGGAAGGAGGTTTCCTTGTCAGGCTTCCCATGGTTGGAAGGTCAAGCCCGAGATCAATGTCCGCTTTCGCCTTGACCTTCCCAACATTGGAAACTTTAGACTGAAGTACGGATCCCAGTTGCTACTGCCGGGACCATCCATCCAGGAGGCAGACCATGGTTTCTGCAACACACGATCGCAGCGCGGACGCGGTCTCGACGGTGAGTCTTTCGATCGACGGCATGAGCTGCGCGTC
>JBFGUQ010000073.1:0-8767 GCA_041565515.1 Rhodocyclaceae bacterium
AGACCGGACGGAGAACCATGACAGACGAACCGACAGAGCACCGCTTCGACACCTTCGAGGCGTACCGGGTGACGGTGCGCGACGCGATTGCGGCAGCACGGCACAGCGTGATGGTTTTCGACCACGATCTGGCCGAGACCGGTTTCGAGAGCGCGGCCGTGATCGAGGCCCTGGCCGCGCTCGCGCAAACGGCTTCGCGCACGGACACGATCCGGATCCTCGTCCGCGATCCCGCCTACATCGAAAACCGCTGCCCGCGCCTGTGGCGTTTCGCCGCCCAGTTTGCCCATCGGCTGCAGGTCCGGGTCACCGGCGAGGGGCTCGAGCTACCCGATAGCTGCTTCGTCCTCGTCGATGACGCTGTGCTTGTCAGACGCTTTCATGCGGACCGCGCGCGCGGTGCCAGGAAAAGGTCGCCATCCCCGGAGACGGCTCGCTACGCTGCACAATTCGAAACCCTCTGGATAGGCTCGAACGATGGGCCGGGCCTTTCAGTGCTTGGACTTTGAACGCCCTGTCGCCTCTTACGCACTGCAACAATCCGACCTCGTTTGTCGAATCCCGCATGTTAGAATGCTCTCTGGCACTGAGCCGTTGTCATGACCTCGACGTCATTTCAGACGACGTCCAGGGCCACTGCTGCCACACAATATCCATAAGGAAAACAGACCATGAAGAACTCCCTCCTTCTCGCCGCCCTCGTCGCCCTCGCCGTTTCCGCCTGCGGTAAGACCGAAGAAGCCGCTCCTGCAGTCGCCCCGGCTGTCGAGCAGGCCAAGGAGGCTGCCAGCGAGGCGGTCGAGGCTGCGAAGGAAGCCGCCGACAAGGCCGGCGAAGCCGCTGCGGAAGGCACCGAAGCCGCCAAGGAAGGCGCAGCCGAAGCCATGGAAGCCGCGAAGGAAACCGCCGCCGATGCCGCCGAAGCCGTCAAGGAAGGCGCCGAAGCAGTGAAGGAAGGCGCGGCCGAAGCGGTCGAAACCGCCAAGGAAGTCGCTGCGGGCGCGGTCGAAGGCGCCAAGGAAGCCGTGCAGAAGTAATCTGCCCGACCTGGACGCAAAAAAGCCGGCTCGTCGCCGGCTTTTTTGGCTGCGCCGTCGCGCGGCCACCGCCTCGCCGAGCAGGAGCAAGGAACGCCCACCCGGCCGAGGGAAGTCAGCGCAGTTCCTGATGCAGCAGGCCGAGCATGCGCTTCGCAGTCTCGGAGCTGTCTGCACCGCCCTCGCGGGTCAGCACCGTCACCAGCGAACCATCATCGCCCTGGCCCTGAACGCGCAGGCGATACTCGCCGCCCGTCGCAGCCGGCTTGTCGTTACTGCGCCAGAAGGCGAGCTTGGACAGGAAGCCCTCCTTGTCCGCTCCCTGAGTGCCAGCTTCGGGATCGACATAGCGCACGAAGTAGAGGCCCTGAGCACGATCGCGGTCTTCGACAGTGAAGCCGATGCGATCCAGCGCCAGGCCGACGCGGCGCCAGGCGCGGTCGAACGGCTCCTGCATGCTGAGATTGACCTGGCCACCGGCGCCGGCGGTGATCTTGGCGCGTTCCTCCACCGGCGCGGCGGCGATCTGCGCCTTCGCGCGCTCTTCGTCGGCGCCCAGTTGCACCATCAGCCGACGCAGCATCTCGGCCTCCAGCTCCGGATCGGCCGGGCGCGGCTGCCAGACCGTGCTGTCCTTGGCTTCGGTCTTGTAGATCTCCATCATGCCGCGATGACTGACATAGATCTCGACGGTGCCCGGCTCCTTGCCGACTTCCAGACGGGTACGGAACTTGTCGCGCTCCGGCGTCGAGAACAGGCCGTCGAGCACCTTGCCCAGCGCGCTGCGGACGAAATCCTGCGGGATCTTTGCGCGATCCTCGGCCCAGTCGGTTTCCATCACCCCGATCTGCGGGCTATCGATGTTGAGGATGAATCCGAGCTCGAGCCAGAAGTCCTTGATCTGCGGCCAGAGTTCGTCGGGCGTGCCCGGCACCACCAGCCAGCGTTGCGTTCCCGCGCGCTCGATGCGCATGCGATCCGGCGTGGCCAGGACCTCGGCGGAGGTCGCCGCCGCAGGCTGGCCGGCGCGGTCGGCCGAGTAGGCGGAATAGGTGGCGACGCCGCGCGGCGAGACGTCGGGGACGGCGTAGCGGTCATCGCGGGTGGGTGCGGTCAGGTCCGGCGGGATTTCGAGCGGACGGACCTGCTTGGCGCTCTTGTAGTCGATGCGCTTGGACTCGAGCAGCGATCCCGAGCAGCCTGCGAGAGCAAGCGAGAGCGCAATGAGGGTAAGGGATGTGCGCATGGAGCGATTCATGAGGTTCCTGAACAGAATTTTTACGTATCAGACTTTGATGCCGGCCTTGCGCATGGCCGCCAGTACGCGTGCGTGCTGGGACTCGGAGAGCTGGGTAAGCGGCAGGCGGATACCGAAGCCGATCAGTCCCATCTTCGCCACCGCCCACTTCACCGGTATCGGATTCGCCTCGCAGAAGAGGTCGCGGTGCAGGCCCGTCAGGGCCGCGTTGATCTCGCGAAGGCGCAGGCCGTCGCCGGCTGCGGCCGCCAGACACAGTTCATGCATGGCGCGAGGTGCGACGTTGGCGGTCACCGAGATCAAGCCGTGCCCGCCGAGCATGAGAAACGCGGCCCCGGTCATGTCGTCACCGCTGTAAAGGGCGAAATCCTTCGGTGCGCGCTCGATCAGATCACAGGCACGATCCAGGCTGCCGGTGGCGTCCTTTATCCCGACGATGTTGGGGATCGCCGCGAGGCGCAGCGTGGTGTCGTTGGCGAGATCGGCTACCGTGCGGCCGGGCACGTTGTAGAGAATCATCGGCAACTCGACAGCGTCGGCGATCGTGCGGAAGTGGCGGTAGAGCCCCTCCTGGGTGGGGCGGTTGTAGTACGGCACCACGGACAGGTGCGCCGATACGCCCGCCTCGAGCGCGAAGCGGGCAAGCTCGACCGCCTCGGCGGTGGAATTGGCGCCCGTGCCGGCGATGACCGGTACGCGGCCGGCCACATGCTCCACCGCCGTGCGAATGAGTTCGCAATGCTCTTCGACGTCGACCGTGGGGGATTCCCCGCTCGTACCGACGATGACGATGCCGTCCGTGCCTTCGCCGATGTGCCAGTCGATGAGACTGCGCAGGCTGGGCAAATCGAGGCTTCCGTCTTCCAGCATTGGGGTGACGATGGCGACTAACGATCCGGTAATCATGGCTTTGCGCAGGACTGAAAAAACAAGATTCTACCCGATCACCGCGAGGCGGCCAGTGCAGGCCAGATTTTCCTGTACCGCCCTTTGCTGCGTGAGAGGGGCCTACAGGTCGGCGAGCGCCTTGACGTGGGACACCACCGAGCGGGCAAGCGCAGAAAGCGCGTAACCGCCCTCGAGCACCGACACGATGCGCGTGTGTCCGCAGTCTTCGGCCACCGCCTTTATCTGTTGCGTGGCCCAGACGTAGTCGGCCTCGAGGAGGCCGAGCGAACCCATGTCGTCTTCATAGTGAGCATCGAAACCCGCCGAGATGAAGATCATCTGCGGATTGTGCTCGCGCAGCGCCGGCATCCAGATGTCGCTCACGATCTGGCGAAACGCATCTCCCCGCGTCCCCGCCGGCACCGGCACGTTGCACATGTGCGGGGGCACGTTTTCCGTGCCGCTGTATGGATAGAACGGGTGCTGGAAGATGCTCGCCATCATCACCCGCGGATCGTCGCGGAAGATGTCTTCGGTACCGTTGCCATGGTGCACGTCGAAGTCGATCACTGCCACGCGCTCGAGGCCGTGCGCGTCGGTCGCATGACGCGCGGCGATGGCGACGTTGTTGAGGAAGCAGAACCCCATCGCCTTCTCGCGCTCGGCGTGATGCCCGGGCGGGCGCACCGCGCAGAAGGCGTTCTCGATCTCGCCCTTGAGCACGAGATCGGTGGCGAGCACGCCCGCACCCGCCGAACGCAGCGCCGCCTTCATGGTGTTCGGAGACATCGCCGTGTCGGGGTCGAGATGGCGGATGCCGTGCTCCGGAACGTTGGTGAGCAGGGTGTCGAGATAGCGCTCGGGGTGCGCTCGCGCGATCTGCTCGCGGGTGGCGACCGGCGCGTCGAAAAAGGACAAATACATGTCGAGGCCGGCTGCGATCAGACGATCGTTGATCGCCGACAGCCGATCCGGGCACTCGGGATGCATCGAACCCATGTCGTGCAGCCAGCAGTCGCGATGCGTAATGAACGCGGTCGTCGTCATACTCCTCCCTTCCTGTCCCAAAAACGGCTCACGCGCCGAATCATCGCGCGCCCGGCGGCGGCTTGTCGGCCGTGCGTCGGGAGCTGTGCGGTACGGCGATCTTTGTCGTCTATTATCACCGCTTCGCGGCCATTTTCACAGCACGCAAGCACATGCCCCAGCACCATGCCACCCGCCTGCTCGAGGCGGCCAGCCAGATCATCCTCGGCAAGGAGCGCGAACTCCGGCTCGCCCTCGCCTGCCTCGTCGGACGCGGTCACCTGCTGATCGAGGACGTGCCCGGCGTGGGCAAGACCACGCTTGCCCATGTCTTCGCCAGGATGATCGGCCTGCAGTTCCAGCGTATCCAGTTCACCAGCGATCTGCTGCCGGCCGATATCGTCGGCGTCTCGGTGTTCGACCGCACGACCAGCGCTTTCCGTTTCCAGCCCGGGCCGATCTTCGCGCAGCTCATCCTGGCCGACGAAATCAACCGTGCAACGCCCAAGACCCAGAGCGCCCTGCTCGAGGCGATGGAAGAACGCCAGGTCACCGCCGATGGTCAGACGCTGATGCTGCCCGACCCCTTCTTCGTCATTGCAACGCAGAATCCGGCGCACCAGATAGGCACCTTCCCGCTGCCCGAGAGCCAGCTCGACCGCTTCCTGATGCGCATCCAGCTCGGCTACCCCGACCGCCTGGCAGAGCGCGCCCTGCTGATGGGAGAGGATCGGCGCCAGGCGCTCGAGCGCCGCCAGGCGGTGATAAGCCCGGCCCAGCTGGTCGAACTGCAGCAGGCCGCACAGGCGGTCACGGTCGCCGAGCCGCTGGTCGATTACGTGCAGGCGCTGCTCGAGACCACCAGGCGCAGCACCGAACTTGCGGCCGGCCTCAGCCCGCGCGCCGGCCTGGGCCTGATTGCCGCTGCGCGTGCCTGGGCGCTGATCGACGGTCGCGACCACGTCCTGCCCGAGGACGTGCAGACGATCTTCCCCCACATCGCGGCGCACCGCCTCCATCAGGCCGGCGACGGTCGGGCCGTGTCGCCGGCAACGGTCGTGCGCCTGCTGCAGGCGGTCGCGGTACGCTGATGCAGGCCACCGTCGGGACAAGCGGCCTCGTCCGCAACGCGCTGGACCGCCTGCTGTTCCGGATCGGCGCCCCGGAAACCGCGCCGATAAGGCTCGGCCAGCGTCGCATCTACCTGCTCCCCACGCCGGCCGGGCTGGCTTTCGCGCTGGCCTTGCTGGTGATGCTGATCGCCTCGATCAACTACAACCTGAGCCTGGGCTACGGCCTGGTCTTTCTGCTCGCGGGCACGGCGGTGGCAAGCATCGTGCATGCGTTTCGCAACCTGCTCGGGCTGTCGATCAGCCCCGGGCGCTGCGATCCGGTGTTCTGCGGCGACGATGCCGTCTTCCACCTCGTCATCGACAACCCGCGCGGCCTGCGCCGCCCGGCGCTGAGCCTGCGCGCTCAAGGCTGCCGAACTGCGTTCGATCTCGACGCCAGCGCGCAAGGCGATATTGCGCTCGCCTGTCCCACATCCCGCCGCGGCAGCTTCGCGATCGGGCGCACCATTCTGGAGACGAGCTGGCCCCTGGGCCTCATCCGGGCCTGGAGCGTGTTCGTCCCGGACCTGCGATGCCTCGTATATCCCGCGCCCGAGCCCGAGCCGCCGCCGCTGCCGGCCCAGCAGACGGGCCATGTCAAGGGCGAACAGCCGAACGGCGAGGGTGACGACGACTTCGCCGGGCTGCGCGCGCACCAGCGCGGCGACTCCCCGCGCCACGTGGCGTGGAAGGTGCTGGCGCGCGGGGGGCCGATGCTGGTCAAGCAGTTTTCCGGCCACGGCGGCGATGACGTGGTTCTCGACTGGGCTGCACTTCCGCCCTCGTTGGACGACGAGGCGCGACTGTCACGGCTTGCCGCCTGGCTGCTCACGGCCGAACGCAGCGGCTGCCCCTATGCCCTGCGCCTCCCCGCCGCCCGCCAGCCGGCCGGACGCGGCGAGGCGCAGCTCAGGCGCTGCCTGCAGCGGCTCGCGCTGTTCGGGATCGAGGTGGACGCCGATGCCTGAGGCCCTCGTCCGCCTGTGGGCCGGGTTGGCAGCAGGGCGCAGACGTGCGGCAGTGGGCGCGATGCCGCCGAACGTCTCGCTCGGTCGTGACCAGGGCCTGTGGCTGATGGCGGCGGCGGCGGTGAGTCTTGCGCCCCATGCGACTCGGCTGCCGGGCTGGCTGTCCGCCCTGTGCGGCCTGTTGTTGGCCTGGCGCGCGCTGCTGCTTTGGCAGCGCCAGCGGCCGCCGGCCCGCCTCGTCGTCTTGCTTCTGGCCATCGCCGCGGGCGTCAGCGTGTGGTCGGAGTTCGGCCATCTGCTCGGCAAGGATCCGGGCGTGGCGATGCTCGCCGTCCTGCTCGGCCTCAAGCTGCTGGAGATACGCGCCGCGCGCGACATCCGCGCCGCGGTGCTGCTGTGTTTCTTCCTGCAACTGGCGGTGTTCTTCGAGGATCAATCGCTCGGGGTCGCCGCACTTTCGCTCTGCGGCACCCTGCTTTCGGTGATCACCCTGCTCGCACTCGTGGACCCCGGGGCGGGAAACCTCGAGCGACTGCGCACGGGCACGCTCCTGCTTACCCATGGCATCCCGTTCATGCTCGTCCTGTTCCTGCTTTTTCCGCGCGTCCAGGGCCCGCTGTGGGGCCTGCCGGCGGACGCCTTCAGCGGCCGCACCGGCCTGTCCGACAGCATGCGTCCGGGCTCGATCAGCCAGCTCGGCCGTTCGTCCGAGATCGCCTTCCGCGCCACTTTCGCCGGCCCCTTGCCCGCGCCGGCGCAGCGCTACTGGCGCGGCCCTGTGCTGACCGAGTTCGACGGCGAAAGCTGGCGTGCAGACCACTTCGCCGTGGCGGCCACGCCCTTCTACGCGCCGGCCGGGCCGAGCATCGACTACAGCCTGACGGTCGAAGCCCATAACCGGCGCTGGGTGCTCGCGCTCGACTTCCCAGGCGCGAACCTCGGCACCCTGCGCTACACCAGCGACTACCAGTTGCAGAGCGTGCAGCCGCTCGCCGTGCGCACGCGTTTCAATCTGCGAAGCTATCCGCAGACTTCCGTGGGGATTGCCGAGACAGACCCCGTCCTGGCGGCCGCCATGCGGCTTCCGGACGGCTTCAATCCACGCAGCCGGGCGCTCGCGGCTCGGCTCGCCGCAGGCGCGACATCGGAGGAGGTCGTCCTGCAACGCGTCATCGAACACCTCCGCGACACTCGGCTGACCTACACGCTGCGCCCACCGCTGCTCGGGCGCGAGTCGGTGGATGATTTTCTGTTCGAGACGCAGCAGGGCTTCTGCGAGCATTTCGCCTCGGCCTTCACCTTCCTCATGCGCGCCGCCGGCGTGCCGGCCCGGGTCGTAACCGGCTACCAGGGCGGCGAGCTCAACCCGGTCGACGGCAACCTGGTCGTGCGCCAGGCCGACGCCCACGCCTGGGCCGAGGTCTGGCTCGCGGGGCAGGGCTGGACGCGGGTGGATCCGACCGCACTGTCTGCGCCGAGGCGCATCGAGGATGGACTCGCCGCCGCCCTGCCCGACGGCGAACTGCTGCCGCTGCTGCTCAGACCCGAACTGACCTGGCTGCGGCATCTTCGCTACCGCTGGGAAGCGGTGTCGAATGCGTGGAACCAGCGCGTTCTTGGCTACAATCCCGATCGACAACGCGAATTCCTGTCGCGACTGGGGCTTGCACGCACCGACTGGTCGATGCTCGCCGGCCTGTTGAGCGGCGCCATGCTGACCGTCTTTGTCTCCCTGCTGCTCTGGACGGGTTGGCGTCGCCGGTCGCGCGACCCGCTCGAACGCTGCTGGGCCCGCTTCAGCACAAAGCTGGCACGATGCCGGCTTGGCCGACGGGCCTGGGAAGGACCGCTGGACTACGGTGACCGGATATCGGCCGCCCTGCCACAGCACGCGGACGGGCTGCGCGACATCGCAGCCAGCTACGCCCGCCTGCGCTACGGAAACGCCGCCAATGCCGCCGAGACGCGCGCGCTTGCGCGCAAGATAAGCGAACTCAAATTGCCATGACGAAAAGATCCGCCCGCCCCGCTCTTCGCCTCGCCGCCGCCCTCGCCGCTGTGCTCGCGCTCCCCCTGTCCGCGGCAGCCTCCTTCACCGAAAGCGAGGACGCACGCGCCTTCGTGCGCGAGCTGGCCGAGCGCCATGGTTTCGACCCCGCTGCCGTTGCACAGACCCTCGACCGCGCCCAGCACGAACCCCGCGTCATCCGCCTGATTTCGCCACCGCGCCGTGCGGGCGTGCGCTCTTGGCAGAAGTATCGCGCGCGGTTTCTCGACCGCGTCCGCATCGAGCGCGGCGTCGACTTCTGGGACGAGAACCAGGCCGACCTGGAACGGGCGTCCTCGCAGTACGGTGTTCCGATCGAGATCATCGTCGCCATCATCGGCGTGGAAACCGTCTATGGCCGCCACACGGGGAATTTCGAGACCTTGTCCGCACTCGCCACCCTCGCCTTCGACTATCCGCCGCGCGCAGAG
>JBFGUQ010000074.1:0-8724 GCA_041565515.1 Rhodocyclaceae bacterium
GACTGGTGCGCGAGCTCGCGCAGCAATGCGAGTGGATGGGGCTGCAGGGCGGCGATTTGAAGCTGCGCCTGTCGTCGGCCCACCGCCACCTGTTCGACATGAACCGCAACGCGGCCGAGCGCCTGCAGGAGTTGCTCTCGGCGGCCGCCGGCGAGCCGATCCGGCTGAAGATCGAGGTCGGCGACATCGCCGGCGAAACCCCGGCCCAGGCCGACGAGGCCGAGCGCCGGGTGCGCCACGCCGAGGCCGTGGCCGCGCTGGAGGGCGACCCCTTCGTGCGCGAACTGATCGAACGCTTCGATGCGACGCTGCTCGAAGCCAGCGTCAGGCCGGTCTGAGGCCGCTTTCCCCGATTTCCTTCCACTCTCTCAATTCTCTCGCGGAGACATCACCATGATGAAAGGCGGTATTGCCGGCCTGATGAAGCAGGCCCAGCAGATGCAGGAAAACATGAAGAAGGTGCAGGATCAGCTCGCCAGCATCGAGGTCGAGGGCCAGGCCGGCGCCGGCATGGTCAAGGTCCAGATGACCTGCAAATACGACGTGCGTCGGGTCCACATCGACGAATCCGTGATGGACGACAAGGAAATGCTCGAGGACCTCGTCGCCGCGGCCCTCAACGACGCGGTGCGCAAGGTCGAGACCACCACTCAGGAGAAAATGTCGGGCTTCAGCGCCGGCCTGAACCTGCCGCCCGGCATGAAGCTGCCGTTCTGAGCGCGGAGCGCCGATGACGCCGTCGAGCCTAGACGAGCTGATCGAGGCCTTGCGCTGCCTGTCGGGCGTCGGGCCGAAGTCGGCCCAGCGCATGGCCTACCACCTGCTGCAGCGTGACCAGCGCGGCGCAGGGCGGCTGGCGAGCGCGCTGTCGCATGCGCTGGCGGTGCTGCGGCACTGCGAACGCTGCAATACCTTCACCGAAGACGCGATCTGCCAGCGCTGCGCCAACCCCCGGCGCGACGCCGCGCAGTTGTGCGTGGTGGAGATGCCGGCCGATCTGGCGATGATCGAGCAGACGCAGTCCTACAACGGCCTCTATTACGTGCTGATGGGGCGTCTGTCGCCGCTCGACGGCATCGGGCCGCGCGAGCTCAAGCTCGACAAGCTTATCGCCCGCGCCGCCGACAGCGCGGTGGAGGAGGTCATTCTCGCCACCAACTTCACCAACGAAGGCGAGGCGACCGCCCACACCATATCGACGCTGCTGGTTGCACGCGGCCTTAAAGTGAGCCGGCTGTCGCGCGGCGTGCCGGTGGGGGGCGAGCTCGAACATACGGACACCGGGACGATCGCGCAGGCTCTCGTCGAGCGTCGCCCGCTATAGTTGCTGTTGCAGTGCGGCAAAAAAAGGCTGTCAAACGCCCTCCGGCGCTGTGCGATTGCGCAAAATGCTTGTCTTCTCAAGTGATTACGTCATTGCGCTTTCTCTGTTGCGGCGACTTCGCTATAATCTCGCGGTTAATTGTATCCGGGTCTTTCATTCTCCTTTTTCTGGAAGAGGGTCATGAGCGTTGATCAAAAGATGGACAACGGCCGCCGCACCCTGCTGCTGGCGACGTCTGCTGCCGGCGGCGCTGCCGTGGTCGCGACGGCGGTGCCGTTTGTTGCCAGCCTGACACCGTCCGAGCGTGCCAAGGCAGCCGGTGCGCCGGTCGAGGCGGATGTGGGCCAGCTTGCCCCTGGCGAAATGATGACGGTCGAGTGGCGCGGCAAGCCGGTGTGGATCCTGCGGCGCACGCCGGAAATGCTCGCTTCGCTGGACAAGACCGAAGAAAAGGTCAGCGATCCGGCTTCCGAGAAGCCGATGCAGCCCGACTATGCGAAAAACAAGCACCGCTCGATCAAGCCGGAGTTCCTGGTCGCGGTCGGTATCTGCACGCACCTGGGCTGTTCGCCGTCCGAGAAGTTCAAGATGGGTGCCGAGAGCGGCGTGGGTCCCGACTGGCCGGGCGGCTTCCTGTGCCCCTGCCACGGCTCACTGTTCGACCTCGCCGGCCGCGTCTACAAGAGCATGCCTGCCCCGGACAACCTCGAGATTCCGCCGTATCAATATCTTGCGGATACGACCATCCGCGTTGGCGACGACGGGAAGGCATAAGCGATGACGACCAAATCACAGGCTCTGCTGAATTGGGTTGACGAGCGGTTCCCGCTCACGTCCACCTGGAAGGCGCATCTGTCCGAGTACTACGCGCCGAAAAACTTCAACTTCTGGTACTTCTTCGGTTCGCTCGCCCTGCTGGTGCTGGTGATCCAGATCGTCACCGGCATCTTCCTGGTGATGCACTACAAGCCGGACGCGACGCTGAACGCCGCCGGCGTGCCGGTCGCCTTCGCCAGCGTCGAGTACATCATGCGCGAGGTGCCGGGTGGCTGGCTGATCCGCTACCTGCACTCGACCGGTGCCTCGGCCTTCTTCGTCGTCGTGTATCTGCACATGTTCCGCGGCCTGATGTACGGTTCGTACCGCAAGCCGCGCGAGCTGATCTGGATCTTCGGCACGCTGATCTTCCTGGTGCTGATGGCCGAAGCCTTCATGGGCTACCTGTTGCCGTGGGGGCAGATGTCCTACTGGGGCGCGCAGGTGATCGTGAACCTGTTCTCGGCGATCCCGATCATCGGGCCGGACCTGTCGCTGGTCATCCGCGGCGACTACGTCGTTTCCGACGCCACGCTCAACCGCTTCTTCTCCTTCCATGTCATCGCCGTACCGCTGGTGCTGATCGGTCTCGTCCTGGCGCACATCGTCGCCCTGCACGAAGTCGGCTCCAACAACCCGGACGGGGTCGAGATCAAGAAGAAGAAGGATGCCAGGGGCGTCCCGCTCGACGGCATCCCCTTCCACCCGTACTACACGGTGAAGGATATCGCCGGCGTGGTGGCCTTCCTGTTCTTCTTCAGCGCGGTGGTGTTCTTCGCGCCCGAGGGCGGCGGCTATTTCCTCGAGTTCAACAACTTCCTGCCCGCCGATCCGCTGCAGACACCGCCGCACATCGCACCGGTGTGGTACTTCACGCCGTTCTACTCGGTGCTGCGCGCGGTGACCTACCCGCTGTTCGGGCTCGATGCGAAGTTCTGGGGCGTGGTGGCGATGGGCGCGTCGGTGGTGATCATCGCCTTCCTGCCGTGGCTCGATCGCAGCCCGGTGAAGTCGATGCGCTACAAGGGCCCGATCTTCAAGAGCGCCGTGGCGATCTTCGTCATCTGCTTCTTCATCCTGGGTTACCTGGGCGTCCTGCCCCCGACTCCGGGCCGCACGCTGGTGTCGCAGATCTGCTCGGTGCTGTACTTCGCCTTCTTCCTGCTGATGCCGTGGTACAGCAAGCTCGACAAGTGCAAACCCGAACCGGAAAGGGTGACTTTCAAATGAACATGCGCGTGATCAACTTCTTCAAGCGGGTGGCGGCAGTCGTCTTGTTCGCCCCCGCGGTCGCCCTGGCCGCGGGCGATGTCCTGCACCTCGACAAGGCGCCGGTGAGCACCGAGCCGGCGGCCCTGCAGCATGGCGCCAAGCTGTTCGTCAATTACTGCCTGAACTGCCATGGCGCATCGTCGGTGCGCTACAACCAGTTGCAGAACATCGGCCTGACGGACGACATGGTTCGCGACAACCTGCTGTTCACCGGCGATAAGGTGGGCGACCTGATGACGGTCGCCATGCCGCGCGACGACTCGAAGGTCTGGTTCGGCAAGGCGCCGCCCGACCTGACCGTGATCGCCCGCGCGCGCGCATCCGGGTTCGGCAGTGGCGCCGACTGGCTGTACACCTACCTGCGCAGCTTCTATCGCGACGAGGCGCGGCCCACCGGCTGGAACAACGCCATCTTCCCCAACGTCGGCATGCCCCACGTCTTCTGGGAACTGCAGGGCGATCAGGTCGCGAAGATCACCGAGAACGCCGATGGGACCAAGGCGGTCGCGCTCGAACTGGCCAAGCCCGGCACCCTGTCGGCCGAGGAGTACGACAAGGCCATGGCCGACCTCGTGTCCTTCATGGTGTGGATGGGCGAGCCGGTGGCCGAGAAGCGCAAGACGATCGGTGTTGTCGTGCTGATCTTCCTCGCCGGCCTGTTCGTGCTGAGCTACGCGCTGAAGAAGAGTTATTGGAAGGACATCCATTGATCGCTGGCGCATCGGCCCCCTTGGGTCGATGACACGGTCCGACCCCTAACGCACCACGCGTCTGCGCGTGGTGCGATTTTGCTTTTGTATTCCGGAGTGGCAACACCATGATGAACCTTTATTCCGGCACGACCGATCCTTTTAGTCACCGCTGCCGGATCGTCCTCTTCGAAAAGGGCATGGATTTCGAGGTCATCGACGTCGATCTCTACAACAAGCCCGAAGACATCGCCGTCATCAACCCGTACAACCGGGTGCCGGTGCTGGTCGATCGCGACCTCGTCCTGTACGAGTCGAACATCATCAACGAGTACATCGACGAGCGCTTTCCCCATCCGCAGCTGATGCCGGCGGACCCGATCATGCGCGCCCGCGCGCGGCAATTGCTGCACACCTTCGAGCACGAGCTGTTCGCCCACATCGAGGCGCTCGAGGCGAACCAGAAGGGCGTGGACAAGACCCGCGCCCATGTGCGCGACCACCTGACCCAGCTCTCGCCGATCTTCACCAAGCAGAAGTTCATGCTCGGCGACGAGTTCTCCATGCTCGACGTCGCGATTGCGCCGTTGCTGTGGCGCCTCGAACACTACGGCATCGAGCTGCCGAAGGCCGCCGTGCCGCTGATGAAGTACGCCGAGCGCATTTTCAGCCGGCAGGGCTTCATCGATGCGCTGACGCCTTCCGAGAAGGTGATGCGGCGCTGAGCCGAAAACCGGACGCAGTGGCGGGCACGCCGCCCGCCGCCGCGTCCCGACGGGAATCTGCATGACCACAGTTTCAACCAAACCGTATCTGATCCGCGCGATCTGGGAGTGGTGCGTCGATCAGGGCTTCACGCCCTATCTGGCCGCCCGCGTCGATGCCCAGACGCGCGTCCCCCCAGGCTACGATCGCGACGGGCAGATCGTGCTCAACATCGCGCCCGATGCGACAGGCCAGCTGTCGATCGCCAACGATTTCATCACTTTCCAGGCCCGCTTCAACGGCGCCGCCCATTCGCTCGTCATTCCCGTTGCCAACGTCATTGCCGTCTATGCGCGCGAGAACGGTCAGGGGATGGCCTTCGAGCCCGAGGCGAGCGAGGTCGAGGACGAGCAGACCGACGAGGTCGAGGACATGGCGGACGGGGCGTCGACGCAATCGCCCGGCAAAGCGCCGGGCGATGGCCGTGGCGGCGACGACAAACCGCCCCGGTCGCGCGGCGGTCACCTCAAGGTGGTGAAATAGCATGCCGACCATGCCCCGCCTGCAGTGGACCGATTCACTCGAGAACGGTCTCGCGCCGATGGACGCCACCCACAGGGAATTCGTCGATCTCTTCAACGCGGTCGCCGGTGCGCCGGCAGACGGTTTCCTCGCAGCCCTCGATACCTTCATCGCCCACACCGAGGCGCACTTCGCACAGGAAAATCGCTGGATGGAAGCGGTGGATTTCCCCGCCTGCCACCGTGCCGAGCACGATCGCGTGCTGGTCGTGTTGCACGACATCCGCAAACGCGTGGCCAAGGGCGACATGTTCCTCGGGCGGCGGCTCATGGAGGAGCTTCCGGCCTGGTTCGACAACCACACCAACGGCATGGATGCGGCGCTCGCGTTTCACCTGCATAGCGTCGGATTCGATGTCGATCGTGGCACCCTGCGACCGCGCACGGACGGAGGGGACGCAGTCGCCGCGGGCAGCGCCTGCGCGACGCTGAGCGCCGAACCCGCCAAGCCCTAGGCGTTGGCGCCGAGGCGGCCTCGGGGCGAGGCCGCGGCCTTCAGTGCGGGTAGCGGAAGGGGAAGCGGGGTGGCGGGCGGCGTCCGCTCATCAGTTCGGCCAGGGCCGCGGCCGAGCCGCAGGCAAGCGTCCATCCCAGGGTGCCGTGGCCGGTGTTGAGCCACAGATTGACCCCGCGGCCCTTGCCGATGATGGGCAGATTGCCCGGCGTGGCCGGCCGCAATCCTGCCCAGGGGCTGACCTGCGTCGCATCGATCGCACCGGGAAAGCGCTTCTCCACCCAGTCCGTGATCGCACGGATCCGTTCCGGCCGGATGCTGGTGTCGAAACCGTTGAGTTCGGCGGTGCCGGCGACGCGCAGCCGGTTGCCCAGGCGCGAGCACACGATGCGGCGAGACTCGTCGGTCAGGCTCACCTCGGGCGCCTTCGACGCGTCGGCGACCGGCGCGGTCACCGAATAGCCCTTCACCGGATAGATCGGCAGCACCTCACCAAGCGGTGCGACCAGCCGCGGGCTGTAGCTGCCGAGGCAAACCACGAAGGCGTCGGCGGCGAGCATCCCGCTGCGACCTTCGGCGTCGCGCACGTCCACGCCGCTGATCAACCCGCCGGTGTGGGACAGCTGACGTATCGTGGTCCGATGGTGAAAGGTCACGCCGCGCGCCAGCAGCAGGTCGGTGAGCGCCTGGGTGAAACGGAAGGCGTCGCCCGATTCGTCGGCGGGGGCGTAGAGGCCGCCTGCCAGGCTGCCGCGCTGGGCCGACAGCGCCGGCTCGATGGCGATGCATTGCTCGGCATCGCACACCCGCGCTTCGATGCCGAAGCGCGCGAGCAAGGCTGCGCGGGCCGCCGCGTGGGCAAACTCAGCGTCGGAGAAGAACAGGTGCAGGATGCCGCGCTCGAGCTGGTCGTAGGCGAGGCGGGTTTCCGCTCGCAGGGCGCGCAGGCGCTCGCCGCTGTACGCGGCCAGGGACGCGATCGCCTCGGTGTTGCGACGCGCGCGCCAGGGCAGGCACTCGCCGAGGAAGCGCAGCGCCCAGCTCCATTGCGCAGGGTCGGCAGTGGGACGGAACTTCAGGGGCGCGTCGTCCCGCCCCAGCCAGCGAAGGATGAGCCAGGGCGTGGCAGGGTTGGCCCACGGTTCGGGGTGGCTGATGGAGATCTGCCCGCCGTTGGCGAAGCTCGTCTCCAGCCCCGATTCGGCCTGACGATCGACGACACTGACATCGAAGCCGGCCTGCAGGAGATACCAGGCGGTGCAGACGCCGGAAAGACCAGCGCCGAGAACCATGACGTGCATAGGCTGCGAACTGCTCAGGTGGCAAGGGATGCGCCCGATTTGAGACGCGGTGGGCGCGCCGGTTCCGCGCGGGCGCATGATCGGCGAGATCCCGCCGCGGTCTGGAGCGGCGATGATATACGCTCGCGCGCCGGGGCGGGTGCTTGCGCATTGCCGCGTGCGCTCCGGCGGCGGAAGCGGGATAATTCCGCCTCTCAAATCCTCTCACCGAGTTCAGGAGTCAATTCATGCCTCGCGTCACCCTCACCCAGTTCCTCATCGAGCAGCAGCGGGCGGGTCGCATCAGCGCCGACCTGCGCCTCCTGATCGAGGTCGTGGCCCGCGCGGTCAAGGCGATCAGCGTCACGGTCTCAAAGGGGGCTCTCGCCGGCGTGCTGGGCGAGGCGGGGACCGACAACGTCCAGGGCGAGGCGCAGAAGAAGCTCGACGTCCTCGCCAACGAGATCCTGCTGCAGGCGAACGAGTGGGGCGGGCACCTGGCGGCGATGGCGTCGGAAGAAGTCGAGACGGTGCACCAGATTCCCTTCGACTACCCGAAGGGCGGCTACCTGCTGCTGTTCGATCCGCTCGACGGCTCCTCGAACATCGACGTCAATATCTCGGTCGGAACGATCTTCTCGGTGCTGCGAAATCCGCCCGGCGACGGCGAACCGAACGAACGCAGCTTCCTGCAGCGTGGCAGCGAACAGGTCGCGGCCGGCTACGCGGTGTATGGCCCCTCGACCCAGTTCATGCTCACGGTCGGCAACGGCGTGCACGGTTTCACCCTCGATCGCGAGATGGGCAGCTTCGTCTATACCCAGCCCTTCATGACGATCCCGCCCGACACACAGGAGTTCGCCATCAACGCCTCCAACGCGCGCTTCTGGGAAGAGCCGGTGAAGCGCTACGTCGACGAGATGCAGCAGGGCAGGACCGGGCCGCGCGGCAAGGATTTCAACATGCGCTGGGTGGCCTCGATGGTGGCCGACGTGCATCGAATCCTCACCCGCGGCGGCATCTTCATGTACCCGATGGACGAGAAGTGCCGCGACAAGGGTGGCAAGCTGCGCCTGATGTACGAGGCCAATCCGATGGCGATGCTGGTCGAGCAGGCCGGCGGCGCGGCCACGACGGGGCGTGAGCGCATCCTCGACGTCGAGCCGGAGCGCCTGCACCAGCGCGTCCCGGTGATCCTCGGCTCGAAGAACGAGGTCGATCGCGTCACCGCTTACCATAACGGTGCCTGAGCTGCGCATGGGATCCACCCGCTTCGGCCGGATTGGCGCCAGCGCAGGGCGCGGCCTCGCTGCGACGCTGCTTGCCGCCTGGGTGTCGGCCGCTGCCGCGCAGCAGCCGCTCGAAGTCGAGTTGCAGGCGCCGGATTCGGTGCGTCCGCTGCTCGAGCGCCATGTGCGCCTGCTCGCCCGGGAAGATGTCACCCTGCCCGAGGCCGCCGCCGACCAGAGCGCGATGGCGCGCCTGACGCGGCGCGAGGTAGCCGACCTGCTCGCCACCGAGGGCTACTTCAGCGCCGAGGTCCGCTTCGACCGCAGCGAGGCCGGGCGCTGGACGCTGAAGGTCGAGCCCGGGAAGCAGTCGA